>JALYOR010000062.1 GCA_030856765.1 Verrucomicrobiota bacterium
CAGACCGCGCAATCGCAGCGGATCATCGGCACACCTTGCGAAGTGCCGGTCCCGAGAAAGGTGAGGCGGAGTTGGGGTTGGACGGCGTTCAGAGTCGCAAGTTTCATCTGGCAAAGCGCCGCTCTCAACTGTCAACTTCTCCGCGATGGCTGCCGTCCTCAGTTTGCTGCGAATCAAGAATCTCGCCCTGGTCGAAGATTTGGAATGGGAACTCACCCCCGGCTTCACCGCCATCACCGGCGAAACCGGGGCCGGCAAATCAATCATCATCGGCGCCTTGAAACTCCTTCTCGGCGAACGGGCTGATAAGTCGCTCATTCGCACCGGCGCCGCGGCTTGCACGGTGGAAGCGATCTTTGCCGGCGACGATTTTTCCGACCTGAACAGGCGGCTGGAGGAATCGGGAGTCGAGTCGTGCGAGGGCGAGTTGATCATCAAGCGCACCTTTTCCTTAGGCGGAAACAGCCGGCATTTTGTGAACGGTTCTCCGACTACGCTTGGGTTGCTGAAGGCGATCGGCGACGAACTGGTCGACTTGCACGGACCGCACGATCACCAGTCGCTGCTCGCGCCCGAGCGCCAGCTCGCGTTGCTCGACGGCTTTGCCCACGCTGACGGGACGCTGCGGGAATACCAGCAGGCTTTCCGCCGCTGGCAGGTTTTGGTGACGGAGGAGCGAGCGCTCAGTACCGCGGAAGCGGTTCGGGAAGAGGAACTCGATCTCCTCCGGCACCAGGTGCAGGAAATCACGACGGCCAGAATCAACCCTAACGAGGAGAATGACATTCATGCGCGCTATCGGCTGGCGAGCAACAGCAAGCGCCTGATTGAACTGGCGACCGCGATTTCCCGCCAGCTCTCGGAGGTGGACAATTCGGTTTTGAACCAGCTCGGTGAGACCCAACGCCTCCTTCGCGAACTGGAAAAGATCGATCCCGGCCTGAGGGAAAGCTCGACCGCCCACGCCGCGGCCGTGATTGAACTAACCGAGATTGCGCGCGCGCTCGATCGCTACGCGGAGAATCTCGATCTCGATCCCGAACAACTCGCGCAGTTGGAAGAGCGGGTCACTTTGCTCGAAACCTTGAAACGCAAGTACGGCGGCTCGCTTCCAGAAGTGATCGCTTTCGGCGAGCAGGCCGCGGAGCGAATGCGCAAGATCGAAGGGCGCGACACCGAGTTGGAGCGACTTTGGAAAGATATCGCCGCGGCGAAACAAGCGGTCGATCGTCAGGCTGCAGCGTTATGCAAGGCGCGAGAAGCAGCCGCGCCGAAGCTGGCGAAAAATATTCGAAAGGAGCTGGCCGATCTCGGCTTCCGGCAATCCGAGTTCGAAGCGCAGATCGTGCCTCACGAGGAACCGCAGTTGAGCGGAACGGAAAGCGTGGAGCTGCTTCTTTCCCCGAACCCGGGCGAGCCGTTGAAGCCACTGCGCACGGTCGCGTCGAGTGGTGAGATTTCGCGAGTGATGCTGGCGATCAAGTCGGCCCTCGCTTTGCAGGATGCGATACCACTGCTCGTTTTCGATGAGATCGACGCCAACGTCGGGGGAGAGATCGCGAACGCGGTCGGGGCGAAGATGCGGGCTTTGGCCGAGCGGCATCAGGTTTTGTGCATCACTCATTTGCCACAGGTCGCGGCGGCGGCGGCGGCGCATTTTGTGGTGACGAAGGACGTAGCGCACGGGCGTACGTTTTCCGAATTGCACGGTCTCAAAGGCAAGGCGCGGCAAGAGGAGATCGCGCGCATGCTGGGCGGCAAGACCGACTCGGCGCTCAAGCATGCCGCCGCGTTGTTGAAGTTGTAGCGGGGGAGGCTGTCCCCGGATGATTCAGGCGGTGCTCCGGGCCGGGGACAGCGTCCCCTGCTAGAGGGCTCGCCCGCGTCAGAAGGCTGGAATAGAAGATTTAGTAGATCGTTAGGGCTACTACGGTTAGAAACAGGACGTGCTGAATTACATCTGGCTCGCGCTCGTTCTGCTCGCGGTCACGATTGGCGGCTGGACGGGGCATCTCAAGGAGGTGACCGATGGCGCATTCGATGGGGCCAAGACCGCCGTCACGATCGCGCTCGGGTTGATCGGCATCATGGCGCTTTGGCTCGGGGTGATGCGGCTGGCGGAGCGCGCCGGTCTGGTGCAAAAGCTGGCCCGATGGCTGCGCCCGGTGATGCGGCGATTGTTTCCCGGCGTGCCTAACGATCATCCGGCGATGGGCTCAATGTTGATGAACATGGCCGCGAACATGCTCGGGCTCGGCAACGCGGCCACGCCGCTTGGCCTGCGCGCGATGCGCGACCTGGAATCGCTCAATCCGCATCCGGGGCGCGCGACGAATGCGATGTGCACTTTCCTCGCGCTCAATACCAGCTCAGTGCAGCTCATTCCCACGACCGCGATCGCAATTCTGGTCGCGGCTGGGTCGACGAATCCGACGGCGATCGTCGGGACTTCGCTCCTGGCTACGTTGTGCGCGGCGACGGTGGCGGTGACGATGGTCAAGCTGCTGGAAAAGCTGCCGTGGTTTCGAGATCGGAAGGTTGTAGCCGGGGCCGCTTCTCCCGGCCGCTATGAAGACACGACCATTTCTGCAAATGAGGAGGCCGGCGACAGCGTCCCCGGCTACAGTTCGCGCTCGCTGCCGCTTTGGGGGAAGGGGATCCTGTCCCTCCTCTTGCTTTTCTTTCTCCTACTATTCGTTAGGCAGGTTTTTCCGGAAGCGCTCGGTTCGGCTTACGGACCAGGCGCGCCGTCGCCGAGTTACTTTGTGCGCAGCGTGAGCGCGCTTTCCGTGCTCGCCATCCCGATGCTGCTCTCGTTCTTCATTCTCTACGCCGCGCTCTGCGGGCTGAAGGTTTACGACGAGTTTGTGGAGGGCGCGAAGGAAGGGTTTGGAGTCATTCTCAAGATCATCCCTTTTCTCGTTACCATGCTGGTGGCGATCAATATGTTTAAAGGCACTGGCGGGATCGATCTGCTGGCGCGGGCCCTTTCGCCTCTTCTCACGCCGCTCCAGTTCCCGACCGATCTCCTGCCGATCGCCCTGATGCGTCCGCTAAGTGGCGGGGCCACCCTCGCGCTTTTCACCGACGTGGTGCATCGCCTCGGTCCGGAGAATATCGTCAGTCTCACCGCCGCGACGATCTATGGCAGCACGGAGACTACCTTTTACGTTACTTCGGCTCGGTCGGGGTCAGGCAAACCCGGCACGCGATCCCGGCCGGGTTGCTGGCGGATCTGGCAGGTGTGATCGCTTCAGTCATCATCTGCCGGGCCGTTTTGTAAAAACTCGACGATTTCCCTCGCCATCCAGTTGTCACATTCTCTATCGTCCGCTTTTCTTACATGATTCAACGTGACTATCTGATTATTGGTGGGGGCATCGGCGGGGCCAGTGTGTGCGAAGGAATTCGCCACTACGACAAGAAAGGGAGCGTAACCCTTGTCGGAGGCGAGACCTTCCACCCCTACCAACGCTGGATGTTATCGAAGCAGTTCCTGCGCGACAAGACTCCGGCCCTCAAGAAGCTGCCCCACGTCGACGATCGCTGGTATCAAACGCACAAGATCGAGACGCGTCTGGGCACTGTGGTGACGCAATTCAACCTCGATCGCCGGCTCGCCGTCCTCGGGAATGGCGAGACGATCGAGTTTAAGAAAGCCTGTCTGGCGATGGGCAGCCGGCCGGTGCGACCCCAAGTGGCGGGGATCGGGCTGGGCAACGTGATTTACCTGCGCACCATTCGCGACGCGCTCGCCTTGCGCGAGATGTCTCTCTCGGAAAAGATGATCGTGGTGGTGGGTGGCGGACTGCTCGCCTGCGAGGTCGCGGCCAGCCTGCGCCAGAGCAAACTAAAGGTCGCCGTCATGCACCGGCATCAGTCGCTGCTCAATCGCTACCTTGATCCGGAGACGGCGGCGTGGGTGACGGAGCGATTTGCGAAACAGGGCGTGACCTTGCTCCTCAGCTCCAGCCTGAACGGCTTCGAGGGCAAAACCGTCTTGCGCAATATTCAAACCAAGAGCGGCGAACGGGTGGCCGCCGGGGTCGCGGTCGTCGCCTGTGGCTCGGAACCGAATCTCGAGATCGTCCGTAACACACCGCTTTCCGGGCCGCACGGTTCGCCGGTGAGCGATTATCTCGAGACGGAAGAGAAGGGGATCTACGCAGTGGGCGACCTCGCCTTTTATCCGGACCGGCTGATGGGTGGAATGCGTCGCCAGACGCACTGGGAAAACGCGCGTGAGCAAGGGCTCGTGGTGGGTGCGAACATTACCGGCAAGAAGCGGCAGCGTTACGAGCAGATCCCATATTTCTGGACCGAGATGTTCGACATGAAGTTCGATTTTATTGGCGATTTCAATCTCCCTCCGGGAAGGGTGGAGATGAGCGGGAGTTATGCAAAAGGCCGTTTCGCGTTGCGCTATTTCCAAGGTGAAAAGTTGCGCGGCATCGTGCTCTGCCATCACAGCGCGGGCGACGTCACTTCCGCGAAAAACGAACTCCGTCAGGCGCTCGGCAAGTAGGCTGCCGCGACCTCGCGCTAGTAGTAGCCGCCCGAGATTTCGAGCGAGGGGTTGCTCACCCTAACGAGCTTCCAATCCCACGGATACCAGCTCTCGCGCCGCCAATGGAGGGCAAACGGATCCGTCAGGCCGTTGACGCGGGTGACGATTTCTGGCGCGAACTCCGATCCGCCGCCGGAGATCCGCACTTTCGCGCTCCACCAGCCCGCCGGCGGGTCGGTGCTGATCTGCGGATTCGCGGCTTCGATCGTGAGAGAGGTAAAGGCGCGCAGGACCAAACGGAGGCGTTGCAGAACGGTAGCGCGGTCATGGCCCCAGTCGTCGTGATATGACGCGCTCATGAAATCGCCGGCTCCGGCCCAATCGCGTTGCTCGATCTGGGTGAGGAAATGTTCGTTATGCAACCGCACCTGGTTCTCCGCTCCCCAGAGCTGGGCCAGCCAAAGCCCGAAGAGAGCCGCGCCCACCGCGCCGGTGTAAAAGCTGGTCTTAAAATTCGAGGGCACGAGTCAATTCCGTGAGGCCAAATGTTCTCCTGCGGAGCGGAGGTCACTCTTTTTCCAGCTGATCAGGCATTGGGCATGAAAAGTGCACATCTGGTCGCGTTCGATCATGCTCTCGATGGCTTCCTTTATCATTATCTTTTGCGGTCTGCTTGGTTCGATCTGGTGGGCCTGTTTGCACGACGGCAACCAAACCTAAGGAGAAAACGCGAGCTCTATGCTGGATCAAGAAGATTTAAAATGGCTCGCTGCCAATACCCACGAGTTGAACCGCCTCCTGCAGCAAGCCTCCCGATCCTCCGAGCAGGCTCGTCAGCACAAGGAAGACAGGTATCTCGAAGCGCTGGGGGAAGAAGTGGCCCAGGCCGCCCGCACCTCGCAGGCCGTGCTCGATCGGGTCACTGCGCGGATGGTTCCTGGCACCAGCCGAGTTGCGAGGCCACCCTCGGAACTGCGGGAGAAAATACCGGCATCGGCCAGCCGGCCGACCGCCCTACCGGCGGGCGAAGTGGTCATCCCTGAAGTCGAAACGAACGAGCCGCCGATCCGCAATCCGCACGGCCAGCGCGAACTGATCCTTTTGGTCGATGACGACAAGGAAATCCTGGAGCGGACGGGCGATATTCTCGATTTCGAAGATTACCGGGTAGTGATGGCCACGGACGGGATCGAGGCGCTGGGAATTTATCGCCGGATGGGTCGGAAAATCGGCCTCGTCCTGCTCGATTATTTTCTGCCGGTGATGGACGGCGATGCCGTCTTTGACGAGCTCAAAGCGATCGATCCCCAGGTGCGAGTCGTCCTCAGCAGTGGGTTTGGCGAACAAGCCAAGGTTGGCAGCATGCTGGCCCGGGGGCTCTGTGGATTCATCCCCAAGCCCTACACCCACGAAAAACTGGTCGAGCAACTCCGCTCGGTTCTCGATGCCTAACGAACTTTGCAACGCGGGCCGGAAAGGTCTGCACGATTCCGCCGAAAAGAGCTTCGCTGGCATTAATTTAGCTTTAGTTGAGGGAAGGTTACATGGCTAGAATCGACGCATTCTTTAAACTCATGTCCGAGGAAAAAGCCTCGGACCTTCATCTCGCGACCAACAACCCGCCGATGCTCCGCATCAATGGCGAACTGGTGCGAGTCGATTATCCACCGCTCCAAAACGACGACCTTAAGGCGATGGTCTATGAGATCGCGCCGGAGGGGAAAATCAAAGTCTTCGAGGAAACCGCTGACGTTGACTTCGGTTACGAAGTTCCCGGCGTGGGG
>JALYOR010000085.1 GCA_030856765.1 Verrucomicrobiota bacterium
GCGAGTTCGCCCTGCTCGGTGTTCGGGCCGTCGGCGATGACCTGGCCGCGCTTCACGTGCTGGCCTTTCTTCACGATCGGCTTCTGGTTCACGCAGGTGCCGGCATTCGAGCGCATGAATTTGCGCAACTCGTAGACGTGCACACCCGCTTCTTCGTCGGTCTTGAGCTTCTTGCGGCTCTCCGGCATGTGGCCGTCTTTCGTCACGACGATCTGATCGGCGGTAACAGAAGCGACTTTACCGGCTTCAGTGGAAACCACAACGGCGCGAGAATCACGCGCGACCTTGCCTTCGAGACCGGTGCCGACGAGCGGCGACTCGGAAACGATCAGCGGCACGCCCTGGCGTTGCATGTTCGAGCCCATCAGCGCACGGTTCGCGTCATCGTGTTCCAGGAACGGGATCAAGCCCGCCGCCACCGAAACCAACTGCTTCGGCGAGACATCCATGTAATGGACCTTGTCCGGCTCCACTTCCAGGAAGTCGCCCCGATAACGCACGGAAACTTTCTCCCCGCTGAAATGGCCTTTCGCGTCCATCGGCGCGTTCGCCTGCGCCACGATGTAGGCTTCTTCGCGGTCGCCGGTCAGATAATCGACCTGGTCGGTGACCCGGCCTTTTTCGACTTTGCGGTAGGGCGTTTCGATGAAACCGAATTCGTTGATCCGGGCAAAGGTGCTCATTGAGCTGATGAGACCGATGTTCGGACCTTCCGGGGTCTCGATCGGACAAATGCGGCCGTAGTGCGAAGGATGCACGTCGCGCACTTCGAAGCCGGCGCGATCGCGGCTCAAACCGCCAGGTCCGAGGGCCGAGAGACGGCGCTTGTGGGTCAGCTCCGCGAGCGGGTTGGTCTGATCCATGAATTGCGAAAGCTGCGAACGACCGAAGAAATCGCGCACGACGGCGCTGAGCGCCTTCGGGTTGATCAGCTTCTGCGGCGTCATGCCGTCGATGTTCACGTCGAACAAAGTCATGCGCTCTTTCACCAGACGCTCCGTCCGGGCGAGACCGACACGGCACTGGTTGGCGAGCAATTCGCCCACCGTCCGGACGCGGCGGCTGCCGAGGTGATCGATGTCATCGAGGGTGCCTTCGCCGCGGCGGAGACTGATCAGGTATTTGATCGCAGCGATGAAATCCTTGTCGGTCAGGATGCGTTCGCCGAGATCGACTTCGATCCCAAGCTTCTGGTTCAGCTTGTAGCGACCGACGCGGCCAAGATCGTATTTCTTCGGGTCGAAGAAGAGCCGCTTTAAGAGGGCGCGGGCATTCGCGACCGTCGGCGGATCGCCGGGGCGCAACTTGCGATAGATGTCCTTGAGCGCCTCTTCCTGGTCGTGGGCGGGATCTTTCTTCAACGCCTTCACGACGGTGTCGTCGTTGGTGATGTCGATCACCTTCACCGTCTTGTGGCCGAGCGCCATGATCTGGCGCACCGCGGCGAGCGTGAGCGGCTCGAAAGCGCGCGCGACCGTGACTTCACCGTCGAGCACGTCGGCGGTCAGGACTTTCATCGCGAGGCTTTCCTCGTCGAGTTTCTCGCTCAGCTTGAGGTTCTCGATGTTGTAGAAAAGATTGATCACCTCTTCATCCGTGCCGTAGCCGAGGGCGCGAAGGAAGGTAGTGGCGAGGAATTTTCGGCGGCGTTTGCGACGGTCGAGATAAATGTAAAGCAGATCGCTGGTATCGAACTGCACTTCGATCCACGAGCCGCGATCCGGAATAATCCGGAAGCTGTAGAGCACTTTGCCATTGAGATGGATGCTCGATTCAAAAGCGATACCCGGCGAGCGATGGAGTTGGGAAACGACTACGCGCTCGGCGCCGTTGATGACGAACGTCCCCGACGGCGTCATGAGCGGGATCTCGCCCATGTAAACCTTCTCCTCTTTGGTCCCCTTCTCTTCCTTGAGCTGGAAAGTGACGTGGAGGGGCGCGCTGAAAGTCTGGCCTTCGCGCTGCGCCTCAAGCGCGCTCAGTTTGGGCTCGCCGATTTCGTAATGGCTGAAATCGAGAGTGGCCTTCTCGTCGTAACTTTCGATCGGGAAGACTTCCTTGAACACGGTTTGCAGACCGGTGTTCTTGCGCTTGTTTGCGGGTACGTCTTTTTGCAAGAAATCGACGTAGGAATTGAGCTGAACCTCGATCAGGTTGGGCGGCTCAATCGCTTCTTTGATCGAACCGAAATGGATACGCTCTACTGCAGTACGGTCTGACATAACTGGTGCACCAATCTCCAATGGTTAAAAAAGCCTGCAGCGACCCTGGATGCAGGTCGCGAGGATTTGAGGGTTACGGCCTCGGCCGGAAATAGCGGGCAAAAAAAGTGGCAGCGAAACGGCGGCCTGTCAATGGGACCTCCACCGTTTCGTTGCCAATCTTGGGATTTACCGTCGAGAGCGGATTAAAAATACTTCGGGCAACTCCTAGTCAGGAAAAGGGGGACGTGAATATCCACAGCCTGCCGGAGGACGCAAGCGCTTTGTTTCGCGCCCGCGCCTACCCGACGGTTGTAAATTACTTGATTTCGACCTTGGCGCCCGCCGCTTCGACCTTTTTCTTGATCTCTTCGGCTTCTTCCTTGGTCACGCCTTCCTTCATCGTCTTGGGAGCGCCCTCGACCAAAGCCTTGGCTTCCGCCAGGCCGAGTCCCGGAACCGCGGCGCGCACTTCCTTGATCACGCCGATCTTGTTCGCGCCCATTTCCTTCAGGATGACATCGAAAGTGGTTTTCTCCTCAGCGGCCGGAGCTGCTGCGCCGCCACCGCCGCCACCAGGCGCAGCCATCGCGACCGGAGCCGCGGCACTTACGCCCCACTTCTCCTCGAGTTCTTTCACCAGTCCAGCAACCTCGAGAACGGTCAGCCCGCTGAGTTGCTCCACAATTGCGTTCATATCTGCCATTTTGTTTTCCTCATATTGCCGCTCCCGGAAGCCCCCGGGAAATTACAGCCGATAGCCATCGACTCGGACAGTGTTGTTGTTTTTCTGTTGCTCGTCGCCGCGGTCAGGCGGAAACGAAATTCGTTATGTGTTAGGCCGCGGCCTCGGCAGGTTGGCCTTCCTTATCGGCTTTGGCTTGCAAGAGACGAGCCAGCGATGCGGCCGGCTCGTTCAAAGTGCGGACCAGCTTCGTCGCCGGCGCCATCAGCACGCCCAAAAATTGCGAGAGCAGAATCTCGCGCGGCGGGAGGTCGGCGAGCGTCTCCACTTCCGCAATCGAGAGGATGTTTTTGTCCACCACGCCGATCTTGAGCGCGGCGATCTTAAATTCCGCCGCAAAAGTCTTCAGCACCTTGGCCACCGGCGCGACGTCCTTGTCCCCAGTCACCACCGCGGTTTGGCCGGTCAATTGCTCGGACACATCCGGCATCCCGCTCGCCGTCATGGCCCGCTTGAGGAAGCTGTTCTTCACCACGTGCACTTCGGCCCCGGTGGGCGCGAGCCGATTCCGCAGCTCACCAAAATGGTCGACTTTCATCCGCTGGTAATCGGTCACCAGCATGAAAGGCGAGCGGCTGATTTTCTCCGACAGGTCGGAAACGATATTGGCTTTTTCAGGTCTCATTAGCGTGAAGAGTTGAGAGTCGTTGGTTGAGAGTTGAGAGACCGGCTAGATGCTGAGATACGGCGACGGATCGACATGCAAACCGGGCGACATCGTCGCGGCCAGCGTCATGCCCTCGACAAAACGACCCTTCGCCGTCGCCGGGCGGGCTTTCACGACCGCTTCAATGATCGCGGTTCCGTTCTCGACCAACTGATTTTCGTCGAAAGAAAATTTACCGAGCGGCACGGCGATGTTGCCATTCTTATCGAGCTTGAACTCGACGCGGCCGGCCTTCACTTCGCCCACTGCCTTCGCCGTATCCTCGGTCACTGTGCCGGTCTTCGGGTTCGGCATCAGGCCACGCGGACCGAGCACTTTGCCGAGTTTTCTCACTTCCGACATCGCGCTGGGCGTCGCGATCGCGACGTCGAAATCCTGAAAGCCTTCCTGGCATTTCTTGATCATGTCCTCGAAGCCGACAAACTCCGCGCCGGCATTCTTGGCCGCCGTCGCCGCCGCGCCTTGCGCGAACACGAGCACCCGCACCTGCTTGCCGCTGCCATGCGGGAGCGGACAAGTGCCGCGCACCATCTGGTCGGATTGCTTCGGATCAACCCCGAGCCGGAAAGACATCGTGACCGTCTGGTCAAACTTGGGCGCGGGAAGTTTCTTCAGCGTGCTGACGGCTTCCTGGAAGCTGTAAGACTTGTTGCGATCCACCAGCTCGGAGGCCGCGCGATAACGTTTGGAGCGATATTTTTGCATGATAATTTCAGTCCGAGCGAGCCGTGAGGCTCTCCTGATTTGGTCTCCGCCATCTGAAGAGATCGGCGAGGGCGCGTAAACTACACGACAGCATCCCGCTGTCAAAAAGAAACAAACGCGCTCGGATACTCGCGGGCGAGCCAGCGCGGCGCCCTTGCCGAGGCCATAGGTCAGGCAGAAGGTTTTCGCTGGAGCGGCGGTCTATGACCGCCGAAAGCGCTGTTTTCATCTGACCTCTTCGACTGTTGCCGGGGGTCCGGCGGTCACAGACCGCCGCTAAAGGAGGGAGCGCCACCGCGTCCGTTATGGGACGACCGTCAGCGTGAGATCGTTGCCGTCGCCGCCGGCGTAGCTGGCTTGGAAGGTGTTGCGGCCCGAGGTGAAGCTGCTGCCATCGGGCAGATTGGCGAAGGTGCCTTTGATCGGCGTTGCGTTGGTGTTGCTCAGCAGGGTGTTTTCTCTCGTCAGGGTCGAATGCTATTCTACCACAGTTAGCGTGAGATCGTTCCCGTCGCCGCCCAGGTAATCGGCTTGAAAATTATTGCCGCCGATGGTGACGATCGCGCCATCGGGAAGGTTGCTAAATTGGCCGGAGATCGCATTGGCCGAGGTGTTGCTGATCAACGTCAGGACTAAGCCCATGGCTAAAGTGCCCTGGACCGTGCCTTGCAGGTCAATTGTTGGTGCACCCTGAAGGGTGACACCGTTAGCAACTACAAGGTCAGCCTGGGCTTGCATCGATTGTTCGGACAGTGAATGAGGGACCAATTCCTTTTGTTTAGTGGTTTATTTGGGATTCAAAAGCGATCGGACTGCTGTATGCAAGACTGGAGTGCAGTCTGGTGCGGTTATAGAAGGTTTCGATGTAATCGAAGATGGCGGTGCGCGCCTCGGCCCGGGTGGCGAAGCGGTGATGATAGACCAGTTCGTATTTGAGGCTACTCCAGAACGACTCGATAAAGGCGTTATCGTAGCAGTTCCCGGCGCGGCTCATGGAAGCGAGCAGACCATGCTCGGCCAACACTTGACGATAGGCCGCGCTGGCGAACTGACTGCCCCGATCGGAGTGGACGATGAGGGCTCCTTCCGGCCGACGTTGGCGCAAGGCCATGCGCAGCGCGGCGATGGTGAGCGGAGCGTCGAGGATAGGGCTCATGGCCCAGCCGACGATCCGCCGGCTGCAGACGTCCAGAACGGC
>JALYOR010000086.1 GCA_030856765.1 Verrucomicrobiota bacterium
TGCTATTTCTCAAGGCAGGCGATAGACCTCGATCAGGCCAACCCCGGTGCCGCCGTTCTTCCCGGTCACGATGGCGGTGTGAGCGGTCGCCGGAACAGTTACGATCATGGCAGCCTCCAAATCGTTCGGCGGTGGGATGCTGGTCGCTTCAATCTCGGCCTGCTGACTTTCCATCCAGTTATCGTTACTCATTACCAGAGCGCCATTCTCATCGCGCAACTCCAGGATCGGATCGTCCAGCGCACCCATTACTCCCTGTTCGGTGAGCGACGGCCCGAGCGCCCGCAGGAGAACATTGGTCGTGCCCACTCCGTTGCCGAGAATAAATCCGCCGATCATTACGTTGCCCCCGGTCTCGACGAACCCACGCGTGCTGATGTTGCCCAACTGGCTGTCGGCCGCGTGATCCAGGTCATAGCCCTCGATCAGACCCACGCCGGTGGACCCGTTCTTTCCACTGACGATCGCGGTATAGCTATCGGGCTTGAGCGTTGCGATGATGGCCGATTCGAGTTCCTCGGTCGGCGCGGCGCCGGTGTCCTCGATCTCCTCCTGCTGAGTCGATTGCCAGTTGTCGTTGCTCGTAATCAAGCTGCCATCACTGGCACGCAGCTCGAGCACGGGATCAGCCAGCTCACCTGTGATTCCCTGATCGGCCAACGACGGTCCGATCGCGCGAAGAAGGACTTTCTTCGGGTCGTTCCCGAGAACAATCAGCCCACCAATGAGCACATTTTCGCCCGTCTGCACGCGCATGCGGGTGGAGATGTTGAGAAGCTGAGCCTGCGAAGCGGGGCGGGGGGTTGGAGTCGGGCTTGGGGTGGGTGTGGGTGTCGCGCCGGCCACGATTACACTTCCTCTCATTCCATCGAGCCCATGGGGCGTGCAATAGTAGGCGTAGGTTCCGGGGCTGGTGAAGGTGAATGAAAAGGTCGCTCCGTTGTTCTGGATTCCGGAATCGAACAAGCCCGTCGGCTGTCCAGGCGTGCCGGAGGTGACGCTATGGTGGGTGGATTTCCAGACCCACATGACCGTGTCGCCGGGGTCGACCGTGACCGAGACTGGGGAAAAAGTAAAGGCGCCTCCCGGGCCTACGTCGACCGTGACGGTGGCTGCAGCAGCGCTGCGCCCAAGGGCGAAAAGAAAGAGGCCCAAAGCGGTCAGCCAAGGCAAGTGCCGATTTCGTTTTAGAGACGTGTTCATGATAGGAGTAAGTTCAGAATTCGTGGCCGGGTTGTTTGCAATCCTTCTATCGAGAGGAAAGCGCATTTCTTCATAGCTGGCAAGACTAATCAGTGAACGGAATCGCGACCAAGCTCCCGTCG
This sequence comes from Verrucomicrobiota bacterium, assembly GCA_030856765.1. Classification (GTDB taxonomy): domain Bacteria; phylum Verrucomicrobiota; class Verrucomicrobiia; order Chthoniobacterales; family UBA10450; genus Palsa-1392. Next base: position 1,326 of record JALYOR010000086.1, read on the forward strand.
ATTTCGGTGACGTAGAGCGCGCGCCATTTAAGCAAGTGTTTCTCATTTGTCGGTGCAGTGCATGCTGATAATTGTCGGGCGGACGTCATGTCAGCCCGTCACTTCCATAAACGAAAAACGGGCCGCAAAGTGATCATCGGGTTCAAAAATTTCTGCAGGAGAGATCGTCGAGAGCAAATTCGGCGGGCTCACCGTCCCGGAGGCCACAACCCGCTTCAAACGTGTAAAATACCGAGCGTCAGAGGGAAAGAGGGTTTAGACTCCTCTCTGCGTATGGGATCGCCTGCTGTCTGCCCGGAAAAAGTGAGCGAGTTACTGGCGGCTTGGCGCAAGGGCGACGACGATGCTTTCACCCGGCTCATTCCCCTGGTCTACGAAGATCTGCGACGCCTGGCGCATCGTCACATGGCGAGCCAGCGTCCCGACCATACCTTGCAGACCACTGCGTTGGTAAACGAAGCCTTTTTGCGTCTCGCCGGCCAAACCAGTCCCACTGGCAGGACCGCGTTCATTTTGTCTCAGTCGCGGCCCGTGTGATGCGGCAAATTCTGGTCAGCTACGCCCGCAACGCGCGCGCCCAGAAACGCGGCGGCGGCGCGCAGAGGATTGAATTGGAAGAAGCGGCGCTGGTTTCCCCGGCTCAGTCGCGCGAGATCGTCGCTTTGCATGAAGCACTCGAGCTCCTCGCCTCCCTCGATGCGCGCAAGGCCGAGGTCGTCGAGCTGAATTACTTCCGCGGGCTCAATTACGACGAAATTGCCGAGCTGCTAAAGGTTTCCGCCGTGACTGTCCGGCGCGACTGGAAATTTGCCAAGGCCTGGCTTTACTCGGAGCTGCACCGCGGGATGAGCTGACGCGTGTTGATTACCTGTGGCGACTTTGGAGATGACTTCCGCCCGGTTGCAAGCCATTGAGGAAATTTTTCATTCGGTTCTGGCAGAGAGATCCGAATGTCGAGCCGCTTTTCTCGACCGGGTCTGCCAGGTCGATCCGCGCCTGCGGGTTGAAGTCGAGACACTGCTCCAAGCTCACGAACGCGCGACGGATTTCGTAGAAACACCTGCGACAGGATTGGCCGCCGAGGTTCTCGCCCAGACTGCGCCGGACCTGCTGATCGGCCGTAAAATTGCTCATTACGAGTTACTGGAGCGGATCGGCAGCGGCGGAATGGGTGACGTCTATCTCGCCGCCGATGTCGTCGCTGGCCGCAAAGCCGCCCTGAAGCTTCTGCCCATCTTTTTCACCGCGGATGAGGAACGCCGCCGAGCGTTTCGAGCAGGAGTCACGCGCGCTCGTCGCGTTGAATCATCCAAACATCGTCACAGTTTACGAGATCGGGGAAGATGGGGCGACTCACTACATTGCGAGCGAGCTCATCGAGGGCGAAACCCTGCGGCAACGTCTGGCGCGCGGCTCGATGCCAGTGGAGGAAGCGCTCGATGTCGCCATCCAGGTGGCCAGCGCGATCGCGGCTGCGCATGCCGCGGGGATTGTCCATCGCGACATCAAGCCGGAGAACATCATGTTGCGGCCCGATGGCTATGTGAAAGTGCTCGACTTCGGGATTGCGACGCTGGCGGAACAGGAAGCGCGCGCGGAGATGCCGCAGGATGATAGAGCGATGCTGGTGGAACCCCGCGTCAGTTCGATCGTCGGCACCGCCCGTTACATGTCGCCCGAGCAGGCGCGCGGTGAATCGGTGGGAAAAGCGACTGATATCTGGAGTATGGGCGTGGTGCTCTACGAAATGGTCGCCGGAGAGGCGCCGTTCCGCGGCCAGAACGCGAGAGAGGTCATGGCTTCAACCCTCGAAAACGAGCCACCGTTGCCTACAGGCTGCACCAGCGAGCTTCAGCAAATCATCGCCAAAGCGATCTGCAAAATGCCTGAGGAGCGGCATGAAAGCGCCCGCGCGCTGATTGAAGAACTCAGAGATCTGCGGCGGCGCATGGATGCCGCTATCGACTTGAGCGAGTTTCCGAGGACTGCTCCGCGCGAGCCTTGGATTCGAGCGACTGTTGCTCTCGGGCTCGCGGTACTCCTCGCAACTCTGGCTCTCATCGTCTACTGGCAGCACGAGGTGAGCCGGCCACCGCCCCCGCAAAAAAGCATTGCGGTGCTTCCCTTCCAAAACCTGAGCAAGGATCCGGAAAACGCTGTCTTCGCCGAGGGAGTGCAGGACGAAATCCTCTCCAGTCTGGCAAAGGTCGGTGACCTGAAAGTGATCAGCCGCAGCAGTGTGATGTCCTACAGGGGCTCTTCGCAACGCAACCTGCCTGAGATTGGGCGGCAGCTGGGAGTCGCTCATCTGCTCGAGGGCAGCGTGCAACGTTCGGGCAATCGCCTGCGCATCCACGCCCAGCTGATCGATGCTCGCACCGATTCCCACCTTTGGGCTCAGACTTACGATCGCGACTTGTCGGATCTTTTTGCCATTCAAAGTGAAATCGCCCGGACGATCGCCGAACAGCTCCAGGCGACCCTTTCCACTCGTGAAAAAGCCGCCATTGCTCAGCCGCCGACAAAGGATCTGGTCGCGAACGAACTTTACCTGAAGGCAATCGCTCTGGAGGCAGACGCGGGCGGAAGTCCCCTCGAAGCGATCAAACTGCTCGAGCGGGCGGTAGGCCGTGACCCGCAGTTTGTCCGGGCCCATTGCGCTCTTGCCCGGCTGCACCTCTTTCTCTACGAGCGTGAGGACCATACTCCCGGCCGCCTTCGGGCTGCGGAAGCAAGTATCGAAAAGGCGGCTCAAAACCAGCCCGCTGCCGGCGAAGTCCACCTGATTCGGGCTCGTTATCTGTCCCGGGCCCTTCGCGACTACGATCGTGCGCGGGCCGAGCTGGAACTGGCGCGGCGCAGCCTTCCTAACGACCCATGGGTCTATCATGAGGCGGCGCTGATGGATCGGCGTCAGGGGCGGTTGGCGGAAGCGCAGCAGAACTATGCGCACGCGATTGAACTGGATCCCCGAAACAAGCAGATCCTGGCGAACGCGGCTGTTACCTGCGCAGGGGTGCGCCAATATGCCGAGGCAATTCGCCTGACTCAGCGCATACTTGCCCTCAACCCGACCGAAGATTGGGCCCGAATCTTTATCGCCTCGCAGGTGCTACATGAGCGGGCTCAACCTGCCCTCTTGCGAGCCGAGCTGGAGACCGCTATTGCCCGAGACCGAGGCGCTGCGAGCAACCATGCCGCTGATTTGTTCGAGTGCGCGATCTACCAGCGCGATGCTGCGGAAGCGGAGCGCGCGCTGGAGTTGATTCCGCCCGCCG
>JALYOR010000103.1 GCA_030856765.1 Verrucomicrobiota bacterium
GTCGCGCCGCCGATTTGGCCCACGCCGCGGGCGCGCAGATTTTCGTCGATGCAGTTCACTACGCGCCCCATCAATTGGTCGATGTGCGCGAGCTCGATTGCGATTTTCTCAGTTGCTCGGCCTATAAATTTTACGGCCCGCATATCGGCATTCTCTACGGCCGGAGCGATCTCCTCGCGGCCCTTGATTTCCCGAAACTTGCCCCCGCACCTAACGAAGCCCCGGAGCGGGCCGAGACCGGCACGCAGAATCACGAAGGGATGGCGGGTGCGGCCGCGGCGGTCGATTTTCTCGCTTCGCTCACTCCGGCCGGAACGCGGCGTGAGGCTCTGCAGACGGCCTTTGCCGGCTTGCACGAACGCGGGAATGAACTCCTTAGGCAAATGTGGACCGGCCTCGGCGAAATAGAGGGGGTGAAACTTTACGGGCCCCCACCGGGGGAGCCGCGCACCCCGACGATTGGAATCACGGTTGCGGGCATCTCGTCTCTGGAAGTGGCGCAGCAACTCGCCGACGCAGCGGTCTTTGTTTCCAACGGCGACTTTTACGCCAGCACCGTCGTCGACCGTCTCGGTCTCACCCCGGACGGACTGGTGCGGGCCGGCTGCGCGTGCTACACCACGGAAGAAGAAGTTGAACGATTGATCGAGGGCGTGTCTTCGATCGCAAAGAAAGGCAAATCATGAAAGCAACCTGGCAAGGCATTACTATCGCCGAGAGCGACGACACCGTCGTCGTCGAAGGCAACCATTACTTCCCCGCTGATTCGATTCAACGCGAATATTTCAAAGCGAACGATCAGCACACCCATTGCCCTTGGAAAGGCGAGGCCAGCTACTACGACATCGCAGTCGATGGCGCGGTCAACGCCGGCGCCGCCTGGTATTATCCCGATCCCAAAGAAGCAGCGACCCAGATCAAAGGGCATGTCGCTTTTTGGAAGGGCGTGACAGTGGCCTAGCAATAACTAGGGTGCACCAGGGTTAGTTTCGAGGGGCGACTCGCTTGCCGAAAGCCGGGCGCGAGCCAGGGAACCTCGCCGAATCAAGGCGTAGCTCAGCCATAAGGCGACAATGGGCAAAATCGACCAAAGCGTTTTCGTGATATCTTGAAAGGTAGCGAGCATCAGTCCCGCCATGATCGCGGCCCGAAAGCCGCCTATTTTTTCTGCCACGGCGAAGGCAGTGACCCAGAGCACCGTGTTCCCCAGGTTATAGACAATCCCCTGGCGCAGATGAAAGGAAAAACCTGTTCCCGCCGCTCCGGCCACAGAGATAGTGGCTGCCCCCGCCAGCATTCCAAGGACCTGGCCAACCACAAAGCCACGCGACCACTGTCTCCAGCGCAGGCCGGTCACTACATTAATCAGGATGAACACAGCCACCGCCATCGTCACTCCGCCAAAGAGCGCAGACCGGCCGGCGGCGACGACGCTTATGGCAACCAAAATGACGATCACCAGGAGAGAGCCGGCCAACGCGGCCAGAACTTCACGAATCGCAGAGTAAGACCGCCGATTCGGAAAAATCGCAGCCAGCGCAAAGGCCGCCCAAACACAAACGATGGCCAGGGCGATCTGATTCGCAGCGGATGCGACACCGAAGAGACCGATGGCGGGCCCTTGGACCACCGCATCGATAGTCAGGAGAACAAACCCAACCAGACCCGCACCCACGCCGAGCAGAACGCTAAAAATCAAGCCACCCGCCCACATCACCCCAAGCCAAAAGGCGACATTAATGTGCAGACTGGAGGCGATCGGAGTCAGCACCGCCCAAATGAGCAGAGTGAGCAGACACGGACAGATCACATAGACCTGTAGCAGTAACTCGCGCAGGTCACGATTACGCCTTAGCTGCGCTCCACTAAGATCGATCACACTGAAGTTAGGTGTAAGCCGCGGATCGATCTGAGTGACGTGCACACGCCAATGCCGGGGTGACACAAAGAGCCAGCCCAGAATCTGCACGCTGGCCAGAAAAATATTATGCCCGGAGGTACTGAGTCGCAGCGTTTGCGGGCGAATCCATTCATCATCCTGGCGCACCTTGACGGGCACTTCCGCCATACCCACGGCGGATCGATGGAAATTAAAAAGGTGGATGCGTGCCCCGTGCTTAGCCGTGGCGACTCCGATGTCATAACACTCGTGGGCGGCCGGATCGTGTGCTTCCTGCAGACAGGTGGCGTGTTGGACCGACATGAGAATGTGACCGCCGTCACCGAAATCCATCACTCGCTGAGCGGTGTTGATGCCTTCGCCGCTGACATTTTCGCGGTCGTTAATATCAAGTAGTCGCGTCACCTGCCCGCTATGAATTCCCATTCGCACCGCGAAGCTGCCATCGCGCTCGATCTTATCGGCCAGCTCACAGGCGCAGAGGAGGGGGCTGGAACAGTGATCGAAGAAAGCCAGTGCCATCCCGTCGCCTGATGGGATTCGAACGATTTGGTGGTGCGCGGCCGCTTCTGTGACGGCCGCACAATCGTTGACAAATTCCTGCAGCCTCCGAAAAACGACCGACTGCTGATCGCTCGCCAGGCGCGAATATCCGACCACGTCGGTGAAAAGAACGTGGGCGGTGAGCAATGGCGAAGCGGCCGGGTGCACGATGCTCAGCCTAACGCCAGCTCTTCTTCTGGCCAGTCATTTCAGCCAAAACCCTTGCCAGATGACTTCAGATGTATGGTTAGGCCTCTTCGAGCGCTTGATGACCAGCCTCGCGCACTGGATGAGGCGACGCGGAACGAGCAAGGACACGCTGCTTTGCAGTTCAAACTCCAACAACTGATCTTGCTTCAGTTGTAACACGCGCCACTTCCGAAAGCCGTAGATCACCAGGGCGACTCCGAAAAGCATAAATATCCCTGCCCCTAATTCGATAATTCCCAAGTCGTATCT
>JALYOR010000106.1 GCA_030856765.1 Verrucomicrobiota bacterium
CGCCGGGAAGGACGCGTCCGTTGCCGTGGCCATCGACCGCAAGGCGCTCGCCGTGCTCCCTTTCGAGAATCTCAGCGACGACCAGAGATGCCTATTTCGTGAGCGGGATGCGTGACGAAATTCTGACCAGCCTGGCGCAAGTGCGCGACCTGACCATTCGGTCGCGTACTTCGACACATAAATATCAAAGTCATGCGGGTGGTCGGTCGTCAGTTGGGGGTGAGGACGGTGCTCGAGGGCAGCGTGCAGAAATCCGGTGACGACGTCCTGATTAAGTCCAACTAGTCGATGTCGGCAGCGGCGATCATCTCTGGGCCCAAAGTTATCGCCTGACGGCCCTGGAGGGGCTGGCGAAGCGTCGTTATCTCGACCAGGCGTATCTCGTGCGATCTACGCCGCGCTCGACGAGGCGTGCACGGATCGATCGGCGCGGGTCAGCACGCCGCGCTTCTATCAATGGCTGGCGCCGCTCTTCGAAGATCCGCGTTTCGCCGCGCTGGAATACAAGGTGGCGCATTCCGCGATTTCCTCGCCTGCGGAAGTGGTGCCCTGAACGTTTAGGCGGAGGACGGCATCGCCGCCGGCCTGGATCTCATCATGATCACACCACGGCCCAGCACCGCGCCGAGCACGAGCAGACCACCGACGATCGCCCATGGACCCGGCCGCTCGCCGAGTGCGAGCATGACCCAGAGCGGATTGAGGACCGGCTCGAGCAGCGGGATGAGGGTCGCCTCCAGCGCCGTCACCTGCTTGATCGCGGTAGCATAGAAGACGTAGGGCAAGGCGAGTTGCACCACTCCGAGGAGGAGCAGGCGCCACCAGCCGTCTGCGCCTAACGATCCCGCCTGCCAGATGAAGGGCAACCCGGCGAGCGCGACGATCCCGTTGCCCAGAAGGATGCTGGCGATGGGCGAGCCGGCCTTTTCTTTGCGCAAAAAGAGTGCGACTCCGGCGAAACAGAGCCCGCTCGCCAGGGCGATGATATTGCCCCACATCCCGGCCACCGTCAGACGGTCGAGAAAGAAGAGCGCAATCCCGATCAGCGCGACCAGGATGACAAGCCAATCGATCGGCGAAGCGCGTTCGCGCAAATACCAGCGACCGATCAGCGCGACGTAGATCGGCGCGGTGTATTGCAGGAAAATCGCGTTTGCCGCGGTCGTCATCCGGGTTGCGAAAACAAAAAGGATGACGGTGCCGGCATAAGCCAGCGCGCCACCGATCTGGGCCAGAGAAAAACTGAAACGCGGCCGCCCGATGCAAAGCAGAATGATCGGGATCGCGATCGCGCTGCGCCCTCCGGCGATGGCCATCGGCGGCCAATCGATCGACTTGATCAGGACGCCGCCGAGACTCCAGCAAAGCGCTGCGAGGAGGAGCAAAACAGGCGGCACAAAGCGCGCGGGCATCGTTCGTTCTACAGCCGAGGTGCCGTCATGCAACTTCCGCGCATCCTCCCCAAAGGAGCGGCGCCTCAACTATCAATCCTCGATTTCCGGTTGCGTCCGCCGCTCGTGGTGCTGGGACGGGATCCGCTCGAGGAAGATCCAGCGACGCTCATCACCATCCCGGTGGAACGGACGATGGCCGGTGGCCGCTGGGTTTTCGAAGCCTGAAATGAAGCGCCACTCAGGGCCCTAGAGTTTGGCTCGTTGGCCACTTCACTCCTTTATGGTAGCGCGAGCCCCAAGCTTGCGCGTTCGATCCTGCAAGCTGGAAGCTTGCGTTATCCTCTCCGGCCGGCGATCTCGAATATCTGTGGTCCTGGAAAGCGCCGGCGGGGTGCGGGGCGAAATGGCAGGGCGCGAGTGTCTCTTCGAGCTCGAACCGGAGGCGCTCGACGAGGCAAACGAGGATCTCGACCGCGTTGCGCAACAATGGGACGCCGCGCTCGTCAGGCTGAAGACGTTTGCCGAGAAAGAGTGACGGCGGGAGCCGCCTGCAACGCAAATGTGGAAGGTGGAGCGGGACCCAGTTCTGGGGACCGCACGCGCCTCGCCATCGCGAACTTGGCTTACCCCGTGAATCTCTCACATCCGCGAAAGTTCGTTTCGGCGAGGCGCCGAAACCAGCACGCGAGGGCGCGTGCGCTCCCCGGAAGTCTCGCGCGGATCCGTCCCGGGGACAGGAGGAAGCATCTCCTTCCGATTTGAGCTAGCATTCAGACTTCATGAAATTCCTGGTCACGAACGACGACGGTATCGATGCGCCCGGGCTGGAGGCATTGGTCGGAGCGGCGCGCAGCGCGGGTGAGCCGGTCGTAGTCGCTCCGGCCGGTCCGCAATCGGGCGTGAGCCACGCGGTGACCTGGCGCGAAGGGGTGCGGATCGAGCCGCGCGGCGAGCTGCGCTACGCGATACACGGCACGCCGGCTGATTGCACCCGGCTTGGTTTATTGCATGTCGTTCCCGATGCGAAGTGGATCCTGAGCGGGATCAATCACGGCGCCAACCTCGGCGCCGATGTCTACTATTCGGGGACCGTCGCCGCGGTGCGGGAAGCGCTGCTGCACGGCTGGCCCGGGATCGCTTTCTCGCACTATCGCATGGGCGGGATGGAGTACGATTGGGAACGGGCGAAATGCTGGATCGTTCCGGTCCTGCAGGATCTAGTGTCAAAGCCGATCGAGCAGGGCGTTTTCTACAACGTCAACCTGCCGGTTCTACCGAATGACGCGCCTGACCCGGAAGTCGTCTGGTGCCCTCTCGATCCAAAACCACTCCCCCTCAATTACCGGCACGAAGTGGAGAGCGATCTCTATTACGCCGGTGACTACTCCCTGCGGCATCGCACCCCGGGCGCGGATGTGGACGTTTGCTTCGGCGGACGGATTGCCGTGACCGCGATTCGCCTCCTCTAGCTTGCCTAACGAGTAGCGTTGCGATCGGGACGGCGGCGGCCACCGGCGCCCATCGGATCTTTTTCCGGCGGCAGATCGCGCAGCTTGGCGCGGGGATTTTCCTGGGTCGGCTCCGGCGAGCCAGAACGATTGTCGGCGGTTTCTTCCTTCAGCTCGGCGTCCATTTTTTGATTTTCAATCCTTTCAACTACAGGGTCAAGATGGGCGGCGACCATTTCATAGCCCGGCGGGATGGCGGGCGACATACCCTCGCGTCTCGCGCATCTCAGCGTGCCAGCGCGGGCCGACGTTGCCGCCATTGTGGAAGTCGGTTGTATCCAGCCGCAACCCCGCGATGACTGCAAAGGTATGGCCGGGCCGCGCATAAATCGTGATCCAACGGCCGCGGCCGCGCTCGCCGTAGCGCATCAAATCGCTCGAAGGCATCGGCGCGGTGATCGCCCCCGCGCCTCGCAGAGCGTAAGAGACGGTCCCTGAACAATCGTAGCCGCGATCGGAAAAGGAGCCGTGCCCGCCGCCCCAGAAATAAGGTTTGCCCCGCAGCGCGTTGGCGGCCCAGATCGCATTCTTCACGCTCTGCGGCGCGCGGGCCGGCGCATAGGCAGTGCCGCCTCGGAGGATCGCGCGGCTTCCCGCGATGGTGGGCCGCGGGCCGCTGATCTCGGGAGCTGGCTCCGCCTCCTCCTGCTCGTCCGAGTCCGCTTCGTCTTCTGGAACATTCGGCTTAGGCGGGCGCGAAACCACATAGGCAACGCGGAAAGGCTGGTTGTAGTTCGCCGTCTCGGTGAAGGGGACGGCGCGCCGGACGCTCGGCCCCGCTTCGTCGCGATCCCGGAGACTCCGAGCCGCTCGGATCGGCGCCGTCGCCAGGGTCACAACCGCCCGCGGGGCGTGGCGCGCGGCAGGGTCGACGACCGTATGCACAACCGAACGCGCGACCAAAAATGGCTCCAGGATCAGCGCCAACGGCAATGGCGGGTGGTGTTTAGGCTTCCGCGCCGAGGCCGAAGGGGCCAGCGCGAGAAGCAGGACAGCGAAGAGGCTCCAGGAAATCCACCTCTTTCGGTCACGATCCGTGAATTGCACCCTTCCTAGAGTAGCTTCTCGCGCGCCAGTTGGACGAGTTTTTTCGTTCTGCGGTGGCCATTTTGCCAGAGCCCGATCTGGCGCAATTCCTTCGACAGCTGGGATAAATAGGCTCCTTTTGCGCAAGGAAGCGCCCGCCACCGTGGATCCAAGGAAATTTTTCGCCGAGCTGAAGCGACGCCATGTCTATCGGGCCGCCGTCGTCTACACCATGACGGGTTGGCTCATCATCCAGGTCGCGACGCAGGTTTTTCCTTTCTTCGCCATCGCCAACTGGGTCGTCAGGCTGATCATCATTCTGCTCGTGGCCGGCTTCCCGATCGCGATCGCCCTCGCCTGGGCTTTCGAAATCACACCCGAGGGCCTGGTCAAAACCGACGAGCTGCCCGCGGGAAAAATCCGTCGCTGGCCGGTCGTGCATCAAATTTACACCGGCGTGATCGGAGTCTTGGCGATCGCGATCGCGGTCCTCCTTTACCTGCGCTTTTCGCCGACCCCCCGGGAAGTGGCGGAGGGGATCTCTCCGCACAGCATTGCCGTCCTTCCTTTTGAAAATTACAGCGCCGACCAGGAAAACGCCTTCTTTGCCGATGGAATCCAGGACGACTTGCTCACTAACCTGGCCAAGATCCAGGCCCTGACCGTGATCAGCCGCACCAGCGTGATGAAATATCGGAATGTCGGAGCGCGTGACATCAAGGAGATCGGCGTCTCGTTAGGGGTGGCCAATATTCTCGAGGGCAGTGTGCGGCGCGAGAAAAACCGGGTCGCGGTCAATGTCCAGTTGATCGATGCCCGGCGGGACCGCCACCTCTGGGCTCATCGCTACGATCGCACCATTGCGAACTCGTTAGGCTTGCAGGGCGAATTGGCGACCGAGATTGCCGATTCGCTGCGCGCCCGGCTGACCCCGGTAGAAAAGGCCCGGGTGGCGAAAAAGCCGACCCAGAACGCAGAGGCCTATCTTCTCTACTTGCGCGCGCTGCCCTACGAGCAGGGGCCCGACACTTTGCTCCAGGATTATCGGAAGGCGGTGGATCTCTATGCCAGGGCAATCACGCTCGATCCGGACTTCGCCCTCGCCCGCGCCCACCTCGCTTCCACCTGCGCGGAGATTTTCCATTTCCACGAGCCGCTCGATTCCTGGAAAAGCCGCGCCCGCGACGAAGCCGAGGCGGCGCTTCTCCTGCAACCGGATCTTGGGGAAGTTCACTTCGCCCAAGGCCAATGC
>JALYOR010000129.1 GCA_030856765.1 Verrucomicrobiota bacterium
CGCTCGGGGCGTTTCGATCTCACCCGTGCGGTCACGGTGGAAGACATCAAGACGGCCCCACCGGTCGATATCCTCGAGAAAATTCTCACCTTGCCGGAAGTTTCCCGGATGCGCGGCGCCTGACGGGCGTTCGATTTTGATGCGCGTTCTACGGTCCATCCCGGAGCTGGCGCAGATCCCCGGACCTCTTTTCCTCGCCATCGGTGTTTTTGATGGCGTCCATCTGGGCCATCGGGCCGTGATTTCGACGGCCGCGCGCCATGCGGAGGAGGCGGGTGGAACGGCGGTAGTGGTCACCTTCGATCCGCATCCCGCGAAAATTCTGCGGCCGCAGGAGAGCCCTCGTCTGTTGACCGCCACCCAGCACAAGATCGCGCTCATCCGAGCGCTGGGCGTCTCTCATTTGCTCGTGCTCACGTTTGATCGGGAATTTGCGGCCACTGCGCCGGAAGACTTTGTCCGGCGTCTGGTCGCCGCGTCCCAGCCGCTCCGTGAAATCTGCGTCGGGCAGGAATGGTCCTTCGGTAAGAACCGGGCCGGCAACCTCGCTCTCCTGAAGAAGCTGGGCGCGGAAATGAATTTCAACGTCGTCGGCGTGCAACCGGTGACCTCGAACGGCGTGGTGGTCAGCAGCACCGCGATTCGCAAAGCGGTGGAGGAGGGAGATTTTTCGACTGCTACGAGGATGCTGGGCCGCGACTACACGATTTTGGGCACAGTGGAGGAGGGCCAGCATCTAGGACGCAGCCTCGGTTTCCCGACCGCCAATCTGAGCGCGCACAGCGAGCAGTTTCCGCCTAACGGCGTCTATGTCGCGCAAGGGTTACTCGGCGAAGAGAGAGTTCGCGGGGTGGTCAATCTCGGCGTCCGGCCGACGGTGGCGGGCGGCGGTTCGCCGCAGCGCGTGCTGGAGTTCCATCTTTTCGATCTCGACCGCGACCTTTACGGCGAAGACATCGAACTGCGCTTCCTTCATTATCTGCGGCCCGAGCAGAAGTTTGAGAACCTGGCGGCGCTGCGCGACCAGATTGCGAACGACGTGCAGACGGCGCGAAAAATATTCGCTTCGGCGAAGGACCTCTTGCCATAAACGTTCTCTCAGAAAACCAGCGTTACGCTGGAAGATGAAGCTGGACGAGCGGAAGCTCGTCCCTCCAGGAGGGTCATGCTTCCGCATGACCATGCTGTCTGAGCGCTGTCGGTCTCGAGGGCGCGTCTGTTACAATCGCTCGCGCACGTTCGACCAGGCCGCGCTGGCGGCGATCGCGGTGACGACGAGGGTGAGGACGATCGCGACCAGACTAACGAAAAGCAGCGGCATCCCGGCGAAGCGATAGACTTCGACGACGAGGAAGCGGCCGCCGTCGGAAAGGCGGTAGGCGAGACCGCTGGCCAGGAGCGTGATGCAGAGGAGAATCGCGCTCCGGTATGACTGCCGGCGTGGCGCTACCGGCAACTTCTGCACGACGCGCGCGGTGAACCCATCGTCGTCGATGTAGGGCATCTCATCCCTTAGTCGCTGGTCGAGCCAATCTGGTTGTTCGTCGGTCATCAGGCGGTTTTCCAGGCTGCGAGCGTTTTCTTCAATTTCTCCCGGCCGCGCAAGACGTTGGTCTTGACCGTGCCGAGCGGAATGTCGAGAACGCGCGCCGCTTCATCATGCGATAAACCATTCTGGCAGCAAAGCAAAATGGCCGAGCGCTCATGGAGTGGAAGCAATTGGAGTGCCTGCATGAGATCGTGCCTCAAGGCGGGGTCGACGGTTTGCGGATCTTGCTCGGCCTCGAGTTGGGATTCATCGATGCCGACCAGCTCCTTGCGTTTCCGGGCGTCCTCGCGAAAACAGTTGTAGCCGATGCGGTAGAGCCAGGTGGAAAATTTCGCCTCTCCCCGATAGCTCCGGATGTGCTTGTAGGCCCGCAGGAAAGTTTCCTGGGCCAGATCATCGGCCAGGGCGAGGTCGCCGCGGGTGAGTTGCCGCAGCAGACCCCGGATGGCGGATTGATGATTGCGCACCAATTCCGCAAAGGCGTGGTGATCATCATCAAGAAGAACCCGCGCGACAAGATCGGCATCATTGAGCGGCACCTCAGGAGCTTACACCTTGGGGGAAGCGTCACTGCGATTCACGTCCAGTTTCCAGACGAGGAGGTAACCCAGGCCGATGAGGAAAGGGATGATGCCGAGACTCCAGGCGCCGCCTTCCCAGTCGTTGCAGGCGCCGAAAAAGACCATCAGGCCCGCGCCCACCATGAGGAGGACGACCCCCCGACGGAGGTCGGAACGCTGGCGGATGACAGGGGGGGGATTCAAGAGCGCCTCGGGGACGGGCTGACCTTTCTCGACCATCATGCGGACGGTTTTGTGCATCGCGCGGCTCTTCGAAAAGCTGAAATACATGATCAAGCCCACGACCGCGATCGGCGTGCCGAAGACCGCCAGAAAGACGACGATCACAATCGGGAGCGCTACCCACGGTACATCATCACCGCCGTGGTCACCGCTGCCGAAGTCGACCGCAAAATGTTTGCGGATCTTCTTTTCGATCGCCTTGTCGAATTCGTCTTCGGTATCGGGGCTGGCGGTGGGAGCGGCAGTTGGCGCCACGGGGGCGACTGGAGCGATGGTGGCCGTAACGGCGGGCGTCGACGGGGCGGTCGCGACCGGCGGAGTCGCGTCGGCAGCGGGCGCGGTGGAAGCCGACGGAGCCGCCACTGCGGCGGCCGGATCGGAAGGAGGGGTCGGAGCCTGGCCCCACGCTGTGAGAGCCAAGGCGACCGAGCAGAAGCAACTGAGGAATGTGGTTTTCATAATCATTGGTTTGCTAGTGAGATGCAGGTGACACGGACTTTGGATTCAAGTTTGGTGGAAAAGTGGCCTTGGGGGTGTGTCGTTTTCTGCCAAAATCGATTCTAGCTCACAGGGCAGAATAAGACCTTGCACGCTCGGAGGCAGTGGACATTATTGCTGTCCGCCAAATCGGCTGCGGGTGTAGCTCAGTGGTAGAGCACCTCCTTGCCAAGGAGGACGTCGCGAGTTCGAGTCTCGTCACCCGCTCCCAGCCTCGGCACCCGCGTGGTGACTGGCGACCGCAGGCGAGTGATTTCTTCGTGGCCGGATTTGATCCGCTGGATAGACTCGCCCCATGCTTACTTTCCACTCTTCGGCCGGGGCCATTTTCGTGCTTCAGGTGCTTATCTCCGCGTTCTTCGCGATTCTCTTCCTCCAATCGGGCATCGACAAGGTGATCGATCGCAAGGGCAACCTGGAGTGGCTGAGCGGTCACTTCGCCAAGAGCCCGCTGGCGGGAATGGTGCCGCTGCTGGTCAGTGTGATCACACTCTTGGAATTGGCGGCCGGCGCACTGAGCGCCGTGGGCTGCTTGTTGATTCTGTTGCGGCACGATTCCACGATCGCCTTTTATGGCGTTGTGATCTCGGGGGTGGCGCTGCTGGCGCTTTTTTTTGGTCAGCGCATGGCCAAGGAATATCCCGGCGCGGCCTCGTTAGTACCTTATTTTCTCGTCGTGATCGCCGGCGTGATCTGGCTCGGACAAGGTTGAGCGAGGCCGGCGAACGCCGGCCGGGTTTTGCTAAATCGCCGGAGCGTCCGATGATCTCGGCATGGTCCAGATTTTAATCGATTATACCGGCGATTTGCATTGCGAGGCAAAACATGGCCCATCTGGTTCGCTGATCCAGACCGATGCCCCGGCCGATAATCAGGGCAAAGGCGAAGCCTTCTCGCCCACCGACCTTGTCGGGACCGCGCTCGGGACCTGCATCGCTACCACGATGGCGATCGTGGCCGAGCGGCATGGGGTGGATTTGAAAGGAATGACCGTGCAAGTGAGCAAGGAGATGTCCGATGGGCCGCGCCGGATCGGTCGACTCACGACCAAGGTGTACGTCCCGCTCCCGGCGGATCATCCGCAGCGGGAGTTGCTGGAGAAGACGGCGCTGGGCTGTCCAGTTCATCGCAGCCTCGCGGCGGAGATGGAACGGCCGACCGAGTTTTTCTGGGAAGGCTAGTCGTTTTTTCCTACTTTCCGAGCACCCAGGCGAAGATCAACGGCGCGCAAATGGTGGCATCGCTTTCGACCACGAATTTCGGAGTCGAAGGTGCGAGCTTGCCCCAGGTGATTTTCTCGTTCGGCACCGCGCCGGAGTAGCTTCCGTAGCTCGTGGTCGAGTCGCTGATTTGGCAGAAGTATCCCCAGAGCGGCACCCCGGTGCGCTCGAGATCCTGGTGCAGCATGGGGACGACGCAGATCGGGAAATCGCCGGCAATGCCGCCACCGATCTGGAAGAATCCGATTGAACCCTCCCGGTTGCGCAGCCGCTTCGAGTTTTTCGTGTAGTGGTCCGCGAGCCAAGTCATGTATTCGATGCCGGTCCGGACGGTGTGCACGTTCTTCACGTCACCGCGGATCACCGCCGCCGCATACATGTTGCCAAGCGTCGCATCCTCCCAGCCGGGCACGACGATCGGTAGATTCTTCTCGCAGGCCGCTATCATCCAGGAATTTTTCGGGTCGATCTGGTAGCT
>JALYOR010000132.1 GCA_030856765.1 Verrucomicrobiota bacterium
CTAGGTTTTTGTTTTGGCATAAAAAAACGAATTAACGAGGTGATCAAAGGTCTGCCCGCGACTCGTTAGGCGAACCGAACTCCTCCTGGGTCGGGTTGTAGAAAGGCGTGATCTCGGCTCCCAAGAGGGCGAGGCCAGCGCCCGACACCGCAATGTTACCGGAGGAATCCACCAGCCACGTTTCGAGCACCTCTTTGTTCGCGGGAATGTCATTTACCTAATCGTATTCCTGAAACCGTCCCACCGCCCTAATCGGAAGAGATTCAACATACGGCCGGCAGTGTTCAATTCGATCTTTAAGAGTCGGTAGCCGGCGCCCGATCAAGATCCCCTACCCATCATTCTCGAGCATTAGCTGAACAGAAACCGTGCCGGGATTCGGGTGAAAGGTGCGATGATGAAAAATGCTCGCGAAGTACAAAATCGAATACGCCATCAAATTTCATGGCCACACGCAGCCCCCACCACTACCTGACTGATGATCCGGTTACGTGTGAGCAATTTCTTTCCGAGCTGCTCGATCGCGGTTTCACTATCGCTTCCGTTAGTCATGAAGGTGTCGAGCTGCCGCGGCATGAAACAGACAAGATGATCAAGACAGCCGCGGGCATGCTGGCAACAAAGCATATTTGCGCTTCGCTCGGCATCGACACGACCGAAGCACACCACCGTTTTGGCTCGCCGGCTTGAGGACCAGCGATGTAGATCATGAAAATGTGATGAGCCAGGAGAAGAACAAGCCGCGTTCGGTTTCGCAAGAGCTGCACCTAAAGAAGATTTTGGTGCCGACGGATTTCTCAGATCCTTCCGAGAATGCGATTCGATACGCGCTTTGTCTGGCAAAACATTTCGACGCCGAGATTACTTTGCTGACGGTGATGGAAACAAAATCCATCGGAGGTGCGGTAGCCGTCTCGGCTCTTCTGGCTGACTCAGCAGCCGAGCGAAAGGCCGCAAAAACAAAGCTGAGGGCACTCAGCTCCCTTGTGCAGATGGAAGAGCGTCCCGAGATCAAAACTTCTATCCGCACCGGAGTCGCCGCGGGCGAGATTGTTGCGGAAGCGAAGAAACTAAAGACCGACCTGATCGTCATCGCGACGCACGGTTACACGGGCTGGAAGCATGCCTGCCTTGGCAGCACCGCTGAACACGTGGTGCGCACCGCGCCATGTCCGGTTTTCGTAGTCCGCGAAAAGGAGCATGAGTTCATCTGATTTGCTGGAAGCGCTGGCCTCGCGAGTCGCGCTTCACCCTTTCTTTGCTGGGATGGCGCCGACACACCTGGCTCTGCTCGCCAGTTGTGCTCTTTCGACCCATTTCAGAAGCAAGCAGCCGATTTTGCGTAGAAACGATTGGTCCGGGAGATTTTGTTGGCTGGTCGTGGATGTTCCCGCCCTATCTTTGGCATTTTACCGCTCGCGCCGCGGAGCCGGTCTCCGCGCTGTTCTTCGATGGCACCACTTTGCGAGAGCATTGTGACGAAGATCCCGCGCTGGGTTACGGACTTCCAAAACGGGCGGCCGCCGTGCTGCTTCGACGCATGCAGGCGGCGCAGCACCAAACGTTTGCGGTCCATCCAGGTCGAACGACGCTCAAGCCAGTGGTAATCCAATCTCCATTTATGGACATGGAGGACGACCGCGATTAGGAGACACCGGTCTAACGACTGCTGCCGCGATGGGGGCCGTCGCGGCCATCGGAATGGTGGTCGGCGCTGGTTATGTCGGAGGGGATTAGGGCTGAGCGCGCTCGTAGTCGCCGTCCTCACGATCATCTCCGCCGCCGAACAACGCCTCCTCGGCCGCTGTCACTACGTAGAAGCCGTCGTCGTGTTCCAACCGGACGGAGGGAAGACGTTAATCAGAATTCAAGAGGTTCTTGACGAGTATGGCGTTCCGCAGCGCGAAACGACCCTATCGCCAGCGCAGATGGACCCTTGATATCCCGACTTTCAATCACGTTCTGCCATCGTCACAGGACTCACCGGGAATTCCTCGCTGCGCTCGCCGAGTTGAAAGAGATCACAGAAATCAGGACGGCTCCCACTCGCGGTGAACCATTGAAAAAAAGACGGTTCTGAGATCGGGCAAGCGCTCGCGAAGATTGAGACTGCCGCCAGCATCGTAAGATAAATCCCCGGAAACGTAACCCGCCTATTGGGTGCCTTTCCATTTCCAGTTCCGACTCTCCGGGAGGTCTTCGCCGTGCATGCAGATGTAGCGCTTATGCTCGATGACCTTGCCCTGCAGCTTCTACTTCATGCACTTTGGCTGCTGACGGCAGGGTGTGTCCCGCAG
>JALYOR010000150.1 GCA_030856765.1 Verrucomicrobiota bacterium
CGTCAAAACCTGCCAACCGACCGACATCTTGCCGCTCGCCGGATCGACTTTGATCCCGCTGACCATGCCGTTGAATTGCGTCGCATAATCTTTCGGATCGGCCACCCGGCCCTTCGGCAAGGGGACCGAGAAACGCGTCGCGACCAGGATGTATTCCGTGTTCTCGGTCACGAAGGACGAACCGTGGTTGCCCATGGAGTTCGGGATCGGGCCGAGGATCTCCTTGGTTTTGAAGTCGCGCAGATCGATCCGCGCGACGCGGTTGTTCGCGTTGTCGTTGACGAAGAGCCAGCGCCCATCGTATTCGCTGTCGGTCTGCGAGAGACCGGGATGATGCACATCACCCCAGGTGTAGTCGCCCAGCAACTTTTTCGTTTCGACATCGAAGCCGTAACCCGTGCCCGAGTAGGGCGAGAAGACCGGGATGGTCGAGATATGGCGCATCGACGGGATGCCCGCGACAAAGACCTGACCGGAGTGGCCGCCGGAGTAGAAGAGATAGAATTCGTCCTTCTGTCCCGGTGGAACGTAGGAAGCCTGGGCGTTGGCTGCATCTTCGCTGGTTCTCTTCCCGTTGGCGTTCCCCTGGGCGCCGCCCTGGTCCTTGTTACATGCTCCGAAGGAGAGCGCGGTAAGGATAAGTGCGGCAATCGTTAGTCTGTTATGCGTTTTCATTGATCGTGAGGCTGGAGTGGTGTGAACTGCTATTTAACTGTCATGGTCCCGCGCATGCCCTGGGTGGCATGACCCGGGAAGGTGCAAACGAAGTCGTACTCGCCGGGGACGAACGGCGCGGTGAAAGTGACGCTGTCACTTTCACCAGGTCCCAGGAGTTTGGTGGTGGCGATAACTTCTTTCTCAGAATTCGGCGGGATGTACCCGTTCCCAGCCTCGGTCGAGGCCTTCTCGACGAAGACTCTCCAGTCCACATTCTTGTTCAGCACGGTGAAGTTGTGCCCCATCGAAGCTTTGGGTGAGGTGCCGATGTTCTTCAGCGTGACGGTGACCTTCTGGCCGTGCTGCACCTCGAAGTTTGTCACGCTAAATTTCATCTGATCGTTGGCCGTCATCTCGACCGTCTTGGGAGGCGCTTCCGGCGCCTTGTTGCAGGCGGCAACGGAAATAAGAAGCGCGCTGCAACCGAGCGCGATTCGGAAAATGGATCGACGGCGTGATGTTTTCATGGATCGGTCTCTGTCCTGTTCAAAAACGAAGCCGTCCAATACCCCTTGGGCATTGCAGGCATAGGTCGAGGCTATTGCAGCTTTGGCGTTTGTCATATCTCTTCTCTAGCCATGGCCGAGAAAGCCGCCTTGATCTGAATCAAGATCATCGACGAATCTGGTGGAACGATTTTTGGCCCGCGCGTCTAGTAGGAGCATGAGAAGTTTCGTTCCGCGCCACGCCGTCCTTGCGTTAGTTCTTGGCAGTGCCGTCGTCTGGTCAGGCTGCAGCCGATCGGATCAGAACCCGGCCGACGCGCGGCAATATGAGGCGCGCGGAATCGTGCGCGGCTTCGCGCCGGATCACAGCACGGCCCAGATCGAACACGAAAACATCCCCGGCTTTATGCCGTCGATGACGATGCCGTTCGAAGTGCGCGACGAGAAAGAGATCGCGGACCTGAAGATAGGCGACGCTATTTCCTTTCGGCTTAACGTGACCGATCGCGATTCGTGGATCGACCGGATCAAGCAGGTTAATTCCGCGACGGTCCATTTGCCGACACCTTCACCCAGCGCAAGCTCCGTCAAATCAGAGCGCGTGCACGAAGGCGATGTGATGCCCGCCTTCAGTTTGCTCGATCAGCAGCGTGAGCCTCTCACGCTCGAAAACTTCCGCGGTCATCCCTTCGTCCTCACCTTTATCTTCACGCGCTGCCCGATCCCGAATTTCTGCCCGCGGATGTCGCAGAATTTTTCGGAACTACAGAAGGCAATCAAGACAATGTCCGGCCCGCCTGGCGAGACGCGTCTGCTTAGCATCAGCTTCGATCCAGCCAATGACACACCGGCGGTCCTGAAAGCGTATGCGCAAAACGAAGGCGCCGATCCGGCGATCTGGACCTTCGCCACCGGCGATCCGGCGGAGATTCAAAAGCTAACGAAAGCCTTCTCCGTCCTCGTGCAGCCCGAGCAGGGAACGATCTCTCACGGGTTGGCGACGGCCCTGGTGGGCAAGGATGGCAAAATCGAAAAGATCTGGCGGGGCAATGCCTGGAAGCCGGCGGAGGTCCTTCAGGAACTGAGCTCACCTTCCGCCGCGACGCGACCCTGACCCTGGCAGGGCCGCCTAAGTCAGATGAAATCTGCCGGGAAAGCTTGGTTTCGCGCAATCCGCGGAGGGAAAATCGCACAATCCGGTAGGCCCGTCGGCCGATGGAATGCGATCGTTTCGTAATGAGTGCAAAAATGAAAGCGACCGTTTTTCACGGACCGAACCAGATTGCGATCGAAGAAGTGCCGCGTCCCCGCGCCGGAACAGGCGAAGCCGTCGTGCGCATTACCCTGACGACGATCTGCGGGACCGACCTCCACATTTTGCGCGGAGAATATGCGGTGAAACCAGGGCTGGTGATTGGTCACGAGCCGGTCGGTGTGATCGAGGAACTGGGAGACGGCGTGACGGGTTACAATGTCGGAGATCGGGTGCTGCTGGGCGCGATCACGCCTTGTGGCCAATGCCGAGCCTGTTTGTCGGCGCAATGGGCGCAATGCGGACACGGCGAAGGCATTGAAGCCGCCGGCGGCTGGCGTTTCGGGAACACGATCAACGGCGCGCAGGCGGAATACCTACTCGTGCCCAACGCGCAGGCGAACCTGGCAAAAATTCCGGATGAACTTTCCGACGAACAGGTGGTGCTGCTGGCGGACATCGCTTCGACCGGATTTAGCGGAGCGGAATCGGCCGGGATCAACCTCGGCGATACGGTGGCGGTCTTTGCGCAGGGACCGATCGGGCTTTGCGCAACAGCGGGCGCGAAATTGATGGGCGCATCGTTCATCATTGGCGTGGAAGGCGATCCGGTGCGGATGAAGATGGCGCGGCAGATGGGTGCCGACGTCGTCCTTGATCCGAAACAGACAGATGTGGTTGCGGAGATAAAGCGCCTAACGAGTGGTGGCGCCGATGTGGCGATCGAGGCCCTCGGCATCCAGGAGACGTTCGAGAACGCGCTGCGTTGTCTCCGCCCCGGCGGGACCTTGAGCAGCCTCGGGGTTTATTCAGGAAAATTGGCCGTGCCCTATGATGCATTCGCGGCCGGCCTGGGCGATTACCGGATCGTGACGACGCTGTGCCCTGGCGGAAAAGAACGGATGCGGCGGCTCATGAGCATGGTGCAATCGGGTCGTTTCGATCCGCTGCCACTCATCACCCATCGCTTTCCGCTCGACCAGATCGTGGAAGCATATGAACTGTTCGGAGAGCGGCGCGACGGCGTCTTGAAGGTAGCGATCAGGCCGTGAGATCGAGCCCGGTCTGCTGTCGGTAGCGTTCTTCTCTCTGTCCCATGAAGCGAATTGCACTTCTCACTAGTGGCGGCGACGCGCCGGGGATGAACGCCGCCATCCGCGCGATTACGCGCCGTGCTCTTTTTCATGGCGCGGAGGTCTTCGCGATCCGGCGCGGCTACGCTGGTTTGATCGCCGGCGACTTCGTCCAGTTCGGAGCGCGTGACGTAGGCCGCATCGTGCAGCTCGGCGGGACCATCCTGGGGAGCGCGCGTTGCGCTGAGTTTTGCACCGCGCCAGGCGTGGGGCAGGCGGTGGATTCGTTAGGTAAACATGGGATCGACGGGCTCGTCGTGATCGGCGGCAACGGTTCCCAGGCCGGCGCGTACGACATCGCGCAGCGCGGTTTCCCGGTCATCGGAGTCGCCTCGACGATCGACAACGATCTCTGCGGGACCGACGTCACGATCGGAGTCGACACCGCGCTCAACATCGCCCTCGAAGCGATCGATCGGTTGAAAGTGACGGCTCTTTCCCACGGCCGCGGCTTTCTCGTGGAAGTGATGGGGCGGGATTGCGGTTATCTCGCGCTCATGGCAGGGCTGGCCGGCGGCGCGGACGCGATCGTCATCCCGGAGATACGGAGCGATCCGGAAACGGTGGCGAGCGAGCTGCGGGCCGCCTACGACCGCGGTAAATCACACGCTCTCGTCGTCGTGGCGGAGGGCGCGGACTACAACGCGGAGAAGCTGAGCGACTACTTCGGGCAACATCACGAGCGATTGCAGTTCGCGCTGCGGGTGACAAAGCTCGGCCACGTCCAACGGGGCGGCGCACCGACTGCTTTCGATCGTATTCTTGCGACCCGACTGGGCGCGGCGGCGGTCGATCATCTCGTCGCGGGCAAGGAGGGCGTGCTCGTGGGCATGCAACGCGCAAAGATCACGACGACGCCGTTAGGCGAAATTGTCGGCCGGCCAAAGCCGCTCGATCCGGAGCTGTTCCGGCTCGCGCAAAGTCTGGCTAGATGAAAAAAAATACAATGAAAACGAAGCGCCCGTCCGTTGAGGCGTCACGCCGGCGAAAGAAGATCGACCGAGGGAACGCGGCGGCGGTCGTGAGCACAATTTTGGTCCCGGTCGATTTCTCGACTCAATCGTCGAAGGCGTTGCACTACGCCTGCACGCTCG
Source organism: Verrucomicrobiota bacterium (assembly GCA_030856765.1). Taxonomy (GTDB): domain Bacteria; phylum Verrucomicrobiota; class Verrucomicrobiia; order Chthoniobacterales; family UBA10450; genus Palsa-1392. The sequence continues at coordinate 4,643 of JALYOR010000150.1, forward strand.
CCAAGGCGTTTGGCGCCAGGCTGCAACTGCTGCACATGAACGAAGCCGTTGTCGATGCGCCCGCGCTCGCTTCAGCTTTTCCGGTCGCAGAGGCGGAACAACTTCGGCGGCTCGACGATTTCAGCGCGGGTCTTTCGCTGCCGAGCCGCGGACTGCGCTGTCACATCCGCGCCGGCAGAGCTTTCGATGAAATCTGCCATGCGGCGCGCGAGCTTTCGGCCGATCTGATTGTTTGCGGGACCCACGGGTATCGAGGAATGGCGCGGCTCCTCCTGGGAGCACCGCGGAAAGGATCGTGCAACATGCCACCTCTCCGGTGCTTATCGTGCGAGAGCACGAGCGGGAGTTCGTCGCACCGCGGCGTCGCCAGACGAAGCGCAACCGCAGATCTGTGCGGTTGAATCGAATCGTCGTCGCCAAGTTTCGCCCCCGCGTCGCCGATGTCTTTGTGTCGCGACAAGGTTCGCGAGCAATGAATGTCATCCCGCGGTTTTGGTCCCAGGCAGGGTTTGCCGGCGGTGCTTAAGTAACAACCGCGTAACCTTTCGTGTCTCGAAGCTGTCCGCGGGCGCGGTTACGGTCGGGGATGAAAAAAATACCGCTATCTATGTTGGCGCTAGCCTCTTCACTTGTGCTTTTGGCGGCCGCAATGGGTATGCCGCGCGCCGCCTTTGCTGATGGAGGAACCGCCGATACCATGAGCCTGACGGACGAACCGGGAAACTGGTTCAAGAGTGCCATTACCGGCACGCCGTTCACGGTCATCAAACCGGGGCAGAGGGTCGATTTCGAAATCGACAATTGTTGCACCAGCACCAAGCATACGGTCACGCTTCTGGTG
>JALYOR010000161.1 GCA_030856765.1 Verrucomicrobiota bacterium
TTTCAACCGCATGCATCTTCAATCCCTCGAGCTCTTCGGCTTCAAGTCTTTCGCCGACAAAACCGTCTTCAATTTCCACGAGGGTGTGACCGCCGTGGTCGGCCCTAACGGCTGCGGCAAATCGAACGTCCTTGATGCCGTCCGCTGGGTCCTCGGCGAGCAATCGGCCAAGGCGCTGCGCGGCGGCGAAATGGCCGATGTTATCTTCAATGGCACCGACTCGCGTAAGCCGGTCGGCTTCGCGGAAGTTTCCCTAACGTTCGCCGATTGCGCGGCCGAGCTCGGGGTCGACTGGCACGAAGTGCGAGTGACCCGGCGCGTTTATCGCGACGGCATCTCGGAGTATCTGCTCAACAAAACCGTCTGCCGGCTGAAAGACATCCAAGCCCTTTTCGCCGACACCGGTATCGGCCGCGCCGCCTATTCGATGATGGAACAGGGCCGGATCGATCAGATCCTCAGCTCACGTCCCGAGGATCGGCGCGCGGTTTTCGAAGAAGCCGCCGGGATCACCAAATACAAAGGTCAAAAGCGCGAAGCGCTGCGCAAACTGGACGCAACCGAAGCAAATCTGCTTCGGCTGAGCGACATCATCAAAGAGGTCAAACGCCAGATCGGCTCACTCCAGCGGCAGGCTGGCAAGGCGCGCCGCTTCCAGGCGATTCTGACCGACCTGCAGGTTCTCGACACGCATCATTCTCGCGCCCAGCTCGATTCTCTGCAGGAGGAACTGGAGCGTTCGCGGGCCGCAACCGGCCGCTTCGAGGGAGAACAGCGCAAAGCTGAACGCGAGATCGAAGAGCGCGAAAACGAAGTCACCACCCAGCGCGGACAGCTCGAGGCAGTCGACGGCCAGATGAACGCCGCTCGCGGCGAAGTGCAGCACCTGCAAAACCAGATCGCCACGCACCGCAACCGAATCGAGTTCAACCGCGAACGGGCGGAAGAACTCACGACCCTGATCGAGCGCTACGAACGCGACATCCAGACCAGCGAAGAAAGACTCGCCCAGCAGGAAACGGAGATCCACGACACCGACCTCCTCCTTTCCGAGACCGAGCGCCTGCTTGCGGCCAAGCAAACCGAACTCGGCGAGTTGAACGCCCGGACGAGCGAAGTGCAGCGGGAACGCGAAGAAAGCCAGCGCGAGTTGCAAACGACCGAGTTGGCCATCTCGAAAGCCGAAAATCGCCTGGGCGATCTCGAAAAAGAGATTGACGATACCTCGACCCGACGCGCCGCGACCCAGCCAAAACTGGCCGAACTCGCCACATTCTTAGGCGAAGCGACCGGCGCCCGCGATCAGATCGCAATCCGACTTGCCGCGAGGCGCTCCACCGGTGAGGAGCAACACGAGGCGCTGCAGAAGTTGGCCGCGCGCCTCCCCACGGCCGAGGAGGAACTGGGCCGGCAACAACAGCGTCTGCGCGAAGCTGAAAGCGCTCTCATGACCAGCGATCGCGCGCTGGCCGAGCGCCGGTCGCGGCTCGAAATTCTCCAGCAACTCAACGCCGAAGGAGAAGGTCTGACCGCGGGATCGCAAGCCGTCCTGCGCGGACTCGACAACCCGGATCGCATTCTGCCCGCGCTGACCGGCGCGCTCGCTTCGCTCATCGAGGTGGAGGAAGAATTCATCGCCGCGATCGAAGCCGCCCTCGGTCGCAACCTGCACGCCGTCGTCCTGACTGATGGCGCTCTGGCGAACGAGATCATCGGCGCCCTCACCTCGCAGAAGCTGGGACAGACGGCTTTACTCGTTCCCTCCTTAAGCCAGGCCGCTCCCCCAGCCGGGGACGACCTTCCGGCCGGCGCCCTCGGCTGGGCCACGGACAAGGTAGATGCTTCGGCCGAGCTTGACCCCATCGTTAGGCACTTGTTAGGCGAAGTTGTGCTGGTCCGCGATCTCGAGCAGGCGCAGAACATGAAAGGCCATTATCCCGCGCTCGCTTTCGCCACCTTAGGCGGCGAATTCATTTCGCGCCAAGGCGTCATCTTCGGCGGCCGGGTCAACGAAGAAAATAATTCGCTCTTCGCGCGCAAAGCCCAGATCGCGGCGCTCGCCACGGAACATCGCGGCCTGCTCGAGGAACAGGAGAAACTGCGCGCCCACCGGACCACGGTTCAAGGCCAGCTCGAGGCGGCCACCGCTCAGCTCGACCAGGTACGCGAGGAATATCAGGCGGCGCGCGGCGCGCATTCGGCCACGGCCTCGCAGATCACTGCGGTCGAGCGCGAACTGCACGAAGCCGGCCGCAAAGTCGACGCGCTCGATTGGGAACGCGCCACCCTCGACCAGCAGCTCCACACTTCCGCTGAACGCCTCGCGGAACTGGCTGAGGAAGCCGACGCCCAGAGCGCCTTCCTCGAAAGAGAACGCGAGCGGCAAACCGCCACGGAAGCTTCCGCCGAAACGGCGCGTCTACGGGACGAACAACTGACTGAGCAGCTGAACAACCTGCGGCTCTCGGTCGCGACCGAACGACAGCGCCACGAAGGCTTGCGCAGCCAACGCCTGCCGATGACCGCCCGCCAGAAGGAATTGCGGGAGCTGATCGAAACCCGCCGGGCCGACATCGCGAGCTACCAAGCTCGCCGCGAACAGCAGAGCGACGAAAGCGCCGCGGCCGAACGGGCCATCGAGCAAAGCGGCGTCGAGCTCGCCGCGGCCGAGGCAGGTGTGACCGCGATCGCTGAAAAACGGGCAACTCGCCTAACGACCGTAAACTCGCTCGAAAATAATCTGCGCGCCGGCCGCAAAGCGCTGAGCGATTTGCACGACGCGCGCGGCAAGGAGGAAGTCCGCCAGACGCAAACGCAGTTGAAGATCGAAAGCGTGGCCGAACACGTCATGCGGCGCTATCAGGTCGATCTGTGCGAATTTGCGCCCGATCGTTATGCTTTTAACAAGACGTTTCGCGCTCAGCTCAAGCAACGTGGCAAATCCGAGGCCGAGACCGCCGTGGAGGAAGCCGCCGCGCTCGACGAGGAGCAACTGCGCGAGATCATCGAGCAATTGACCCGCCAGCTCGACGCGATGGGACCGGTCAATCTCGACGCAGTCCACGAATACGACGAGCTGGAGCAGCGCCACACATTCCTCGAGACGCAAAACACCGACCTAACGAACTCGCGCCGCGAACTACTCGACGTCATCGGGCGGATCAATCAAACAACCGAGAAACTTTTCGCCGAGACCTTCGCGCAGGTGCGGATCAACTTTCGCGAAATGTTTGGCGAACTCTTCGGCGGCGGCCGGGCGGACCTGGCGCTGCTCGATGAGAACGACGCACTCAATTGCGGCATCGATATCATCGCCAAGCCACCGGGGAAGCAGTTGCAAAGTGTCTCGCTTCTCTCCGGCGGCGAGCGCACCATGACGGCGGTTGCGCTCCTCTTCGCCATCTACATGGTGCGGCCGAGCCCGTTCTGCATCCTGGACGAAATGGATGCGCCGCTCGACGAATCGAACATCAACCGGTTTATCAAGATGCTCGATCGCTTCATCAGCCAGAGCCAGTTCATCATCATCACCCACAACAAGCGCACCATCGCCAAGGCCGATATTCTTTATGGCGTGACGATGGAGGAGCGCGGGGTCAGCCGCCTGGTTGGGATGCGATTGAGTGAGGCCAAACCTGAGGAGAACAAGCTGCCCGAAAGAGAGGAAGCGCCCGCGCAACAACGTCCCCTCGACCTCGATGACGCACCGGCAGAGAACGTAGCCCTGACTCGTTAGGGCGAGTCGTTCATTTCTGTCATCCCGAGCCGGCGGAGCGCGGCGAGGGACCTCGCTATGGCAAGCCGCGTTCTGCCACGCCAGCAACCGTCTATTGCAGTGAGAGTCCCACGCCGTGCTCCGCCGGCTCGGGATGACAAACAAGCGGGAATGGTCAATTCACGCCCAATCGCATACACTCTTGCCCGATCGTTAGGCCATTTTTCATGAAAAAGCTGCGTTTCGCTCTTCTCTTCGTTCTCTTTTCGCATCTCCCACAGACGCAGGCCTACGGCCCCGACGGGCACAAGATCATCGGCGGCATCGCCGATCGGAAACTAGCCAACACGCCGGCCGGCGCTCGCGTCTCCGACTTGCTCGACGGTTACACCCTCGAGGAAGCTTCGATCATGGCGGATACGATCAAGCAATGGGACAAGCCCGGAATCGATGATCCCAAGGTGCAGAGATACTTTTCTTCGCATCCGAAACTCGCCGAGCAGCTGCGGGAATTTTGGAAAGCCAACCCACCTACGACAGATCAGAAAGCGGCCGTTCCCTCGCACCACTGGTTCCATTACACCGACGTGCCGCTGCGCGGAGGGGAGAAATATGGTGACGGCAAGATTGGTCGGAGCGAGTGGGATTTGGTCCACCTGATGCGCTATAGCATCGCCGTCCTCCAGGGCCAGGAGCCGGAGGATAACGAACGCAAGATTACCAAAACGATCGCCATTATCCTGCTCGCCCATTTCGTCGGCGATATCCACCAGCCGCTCCACGTCGGTGCACAGTATTTCGACGCACACGGCCGGCCGATCGAGCCAAAGGAAGGCGTGGAATACTTTCCGGACGAAGGCGGTAACTCACTCCGCCTCAAGTTGACCAGGGATTTTATGGCGCGGAAAAAAGACCCAAAACTGCACTCTTTCTGGGATGGCGACGCGGTCCTGGCGAATCTGCCGCAGTTTCCCGACACGATGCCAAAAGAAGAGCGCCAGGCGAAGATGGACGCCGCCGACAAGGAGCTGACCGAGCGTCTGACCAAAGAGGAACCGAAGAATTGGCGGCTCCCTGCGGACATTCCGTTGACTGATTATCCGGAGGCATGGGCTAACGAAGTTCTCCCGCTCGCTCGCCAACTCCACGAGCGGCTGCGTTATCAGAACGTGACGCCCAAACTCGACCGCGGAAAAATGGTGGCGGACGGCGAAGCGATCGAAGTGCCGACCAAGGACGGACTTTCCTACCGCAAGTGGTCCGCCCGTGTCGTGCTCGAGGAAATGCACAAGGCCGGCTGGCGCCTCGCCGCGCTCCTCGAAAAGGCGGATGGGGCGGCCGCCAATCCGAAGACGACACCTCCCTCGACACCGACACCGTCATCGTCACCCAGCGTCCCGCCGGCCGAATTCCCCTCGCCCTCCTCCCCCTAACGAACAAGAGTCGCGGGCGCGCCTGCATCGCCGGCTGGGAGATTGGCCGCTTTCCAATCCATCGCCATCCGAATCCGGGCTCGTCCGCTCGGGTGATCGAAAAAGATAAATTCCTCGACCGGCCCGGGATCGAGCTTGCGATAGACGCCGAGCTTCAGCGCGACCTTCGCAAACCCGTCCGCTTCCCGGGAGGTATTGATTCCAAAAGCATCGGCCTCGCGCTCCGTCACCCGCACCACGGTGTTGGCGATCGGAGTGAGAAGGAAGAAATAGAGCGCAAAAACCAGGACAAGGAGCGGAAAACCGGCGGGATCCGCGATGCCCCGCACGCCCCAGCGTTCACCCCAGCGGCGCAAGGCGCGCTCGAAAAAGACTTTGGCAAAGGCAAACGCGCCGACAATGATCAGCCCGAAGTAAAGGATCAGCTTGAGCGCGTGGTTGAGCACGTAGTGCCCCATTTCGTGCGCCATCACCAGGCGAATCTCGGGCAAAGTGCATTGCTTGAGCAGATTGTCATTAAGCGAGATGCGCGCCGTCCCCAAGAGGCCGGAGACGTTGGCGCTCACGCGGTTGGACTGTCGTGAAGCATCCACTTCAAAAACCTGTTGCACCGGAATTTGATTGGCGCGCGCCATGGCCAGGATGGGCTCGCTGATTCTCGGATCGACGATTGGTTTGTAGTCGTTGAAGAGCGGGGCGATAAAGATCGGCGCGATCAACGTCGTAATCGTTTGAAATAAGATCGCGACCAGAGCGCCCCAGATCCACCACGTTCGCGGAGCGCGCCGGAGGATCGAGTAGAGCGCCATGAGGAAAAGAGCGGCTGCCACCAGGCCCAACGCGAGCCCGATGAGCTGCTCGCGGAACCAAGGGAAAAAGGCCTGCGTCGCCAGCCCATAAGCGTGTTCGCGAAAGTAGTCGGCGTAGACCGCGAGCGGAAAACTGAGCACCGCCGCGAGCAGGACATAACCGACCGCGTAGAGCGCCGACTGCAGCCAGAGAAAGCGGACCGTGCGTTCGGCCAACGCGCGGAACCGTGCGGAAAGGCCGGTGCTGAGGAGGAAAATTGCAATCGCCGCGGTGAGCAGAAAATTCCAAAGAATCAGACAATAGCCACCTTCGAAATAAGCGTCTGATTTGGCGCGCTTCTCGGCCGGGACCGTCTCCAACCAGGCCCCGGTCGCGACCGCTGGGTCAACCGGTCGCGCAGTGGCCACGGGACTGGTGGGACTCGCGGCTGGGATCTGCGCGGGGACGGGGGGCGCGGAAAAAAGCAGACAACCAACGAGAAATAGCAGGGTGCACTTCATACAGAAGCGCTAGGCCATTTCCGCGGCAAATGAAAGCACGGTCGTGCCGGCCTCGACTTCCCATGGCTGGCGGCTATTTTGTGGGGTGAACCGCACGCTCCAAATCTTCTTCGCTGTCGCGGTGCTGGCACTTCCCGCCGGCGCTTTTGCGCAAAACCTGCCTCCGGCCAACTCCGTCTACGGCGCTTTTCCGAAAAATTATCAGGAGATCGTGACGGCCTGGCTCAACTCCAACTCGATCGACCCGGAAAGCGCTAAAATTAAATGGCTCGGCGAACCGCGGCCGGGCGAATTATCGGTCAGCCAAACACAGAAAGTCGCAGGTTTCCTGGTCGATTTCACTCTCAACGCGCGCAACATTTTCGGCGCTTACACCGGTCCGCAAAAGCACACCGCCTTGATCCGCGATGGTCAGGTGGTGACGGCGACCGGTTTCGTTGCTCGTTAAGGCAAAGGGCTCGACTGCTTCAATTCCAGCGTCCCCGAGTCGGGCGCCGAGACGACGCGCAGAAGCAACGGGCGGCCAGCCGCCGGGCCTGGGGCAAGGAAAAACGTCGTCTGAGAAAAAATCTGCTGTTTCGGCGCTACCTCGATCGTCAGGCTGCCGCTCGCGGGCGCGGCCCATCGGCCCCGGACGGTCACTTTTTTCAGCTCTGGATCCTCTTCGCTAATCCCCTCGCCCAACCAGCGTATACTCGACACGTTGCCTCCCGCCGGAGGGAGAGCGGCAACCTCGATAATGTCTCCTTCCGGGACGAAAGTCAGCCCAAATTCCGTCAAACTTGTCGTTAGGCTCGCATGCCCAGCGATCGGCCGCTCATCGATCTGAGCCCGCAGCGGTTCAATCACCGCCGCGGTTTTTCGAAATTTGATATGCGCCTCAAGGTCGGTGACCTCCGGCCAGGGCATCGGCGGTCGAAGGCGCGTCGCGAGGAGAGCCGCTTCGCCACTGATGGCCGGGTCCGAAGCCCTGCCCTCGAGCGTCAGACTTCCGCTGAGCAGGCCGCGCTCAGCGCCAAACCGCCAGTCGTTAGGCAAGTTTTCCAGAAAGAGCGCCGGGCAGTCGAGCACAACGGAAAAAGGCTCCGTTTCGCGCAGGATTCGCCTTGCCTCCCACCCGGCCTTGGTTAGGCGCAGGGGCAGTGAAATGCGCGCCTTGACCATGTCTGAGGTCTCAAAGCGGGCGGTCGCTTCTACGTCGAGGCGGCCCTCGGCCAATTGGCCGGAAAAATCGATCACGTTCGGGCCCGATGCCGGCCCCAAATTTTCGAGGCGCAGGGTCGTCGTCACCTGGAGCGAGGGGAGCAAACCAAACGCGGCGACTTTGCCATCGAGCACCCCGCTCAGTTCGTTTTTTTCGCCCAGGACCTCAGCCAACTTGGACAAATCGAGATGGTCGATTGAGAGGTCGACGTCGAACTTTTGCCCCTCATCGAGCGCCGCGAGCAGGCTGTGCGAAGCGCGCCAGCGGGTGAAAGAGAAAGGCAAAAAGAGAGTCCCCGCGGCCCTCGGCGCACCGTCGAGCGTTAACTCGAAAGACTGGAGCTCGACAAAGTTTCTGCCCAGCATGAGAAAGCCGCCTAACGAAAACTGTTCGCTCGCCAACTGAAAGGTGCGAAAGAAAATATCCTGAGGCGAGTAGCTGCCGATCAAGGTCAGATCGAGCGGCCGGCGCAACGGCGCAACCGGCAGTTGGAGGCCGTGCGCGAAAAGCTGCACCGTGCCGGAGTGCGCCGCAAAAGTCCCGTCGCCGCGCCAATCGAAAGTGGCGCCCCCGCTAATCTTCCCCGTGCGCCAGGCCGCCGGCAGGAGGGGCGCATAGGCACCCAGATCGTTGATCGCTCCGGTCAGGCGCCCGGAGAAGCGATGGTCGCCACTCAACTCGAAGCTTCCTTCGCCGCGCAGAAAATCCTCCCCGTGCCGCGCCTCGAGCTTCTCCAAGCTGACTTCGCGTCCCCGCAGGCGAACGGCTGCGCCTAACGAATCGAGCGCCACCCCACGAAAGTTCACTCCCTGTCCCTGGCAGGAGAGCCATCCGGAGGCTTCCGGATTGACCAAGTTGACTTCGCCTGCAGCCGTCAGCGCTCCGGAAAAATCACCGGTCGTCGCGCCGAAGAATTCTGCGAAACCGTTCAGGTCAGGAATGGTCGCGTTGATTTGTCCACGGAACGGCAACTGCAGCCAACTCCCGAGTTTTTTTGGCCAAATTAGCTCGCCGTTAACGGTCAGCTCATTCTGGCGCTGCCGGACGTAAAGCTGATCGACCTCCAGCCGGCGGCCGTAATAAGTCGCGCCCAGCATCACGTTCTCGGCCCGACGGGCGCGCCAGGAGAAATCGGTCGCCTCCATCCAGATCGAAGCGGTGGCATCGAGGAATTCGCCGGGGTTTCCACGAAAGGTGAATTTAGAGGCCCGCACCGAGCCGGTGATGGGCTCGAGAAATCCCAGTGCATTCGAGAATTGCGCGAGCGAGATATTGGAAGCCGAACCGGCCAGATCGACCGCGAACTTCTCGCCGGCGCGCCCTTGGAAACTGGCCCGCAACGTCCCGCCGTAGGTATCGAGGTGAAGATCAAGCCCGAGGCGACGGCGGGAGAGACGCGAAAGATCGATCGCGAGCGCCTCCAGATCGAGGCCGCGAGCGAGCGGAATTCCGGCGATCGTTAGGCGCGAGCTTTCCCACGAGGTGGCACCGCGCAGTCCGGTAAAAGTCTGGCGCAGGATCGGCGAAGTGACCGAAACGCGTTCCGCTAGGAATTTCCCCGACTCGATCGCGCTCGCGCTCAGCGTTACCCCGCGCAGAAGGACAGAGGTGGTGACAGTCACCACCTCGAGGTTTAGATCATCGATCGAAAAATTATCCGGCAACAACCAATCGAGTTGGCGCCAATCGAGCTTTACCCCGGGCGCGGCCTTGGCGGGGACGCGAACGCTACTGATGACGTGCTGCGCGCGGACCGACTGCAAAATACGGCTGCGCGTTCTGAAAATCCAACCCCTCAAGTTTAGGTCGAGGACCAACGTCTCGATCCGAAGCGAGATTTCCCGTCGCGCGCCGGGTGCGGCTTGCAGCGAAAGCTGGCGGATAGTGACTGGGCGAAGGAAGGGCGCGTCCACCTGGCCCATCGAGGCCTGCAAGCCTTGTCGGCGCGCGGCCCATTCCACCCAGAAGCGAACGCCCCGCGACACCACGAAGGGCGCGCAGAGAGCATCGAGCCCCGCCCCGACGAGGAGGATGAGGAAAAGGATGGCGAGGCGTCTACGAAAGGACATCAGCGTGGAACGCCGTGCGCCTAACGACAACTAGCCGTTTGGCTTCGGCGCCGGAAAGATTGCACGCACCGGCTGCTCGGGGCGAAACTTTTCCAAAAGCTGCCGGGTAAAAGTTTGCTCCGCCTCGCCCGGGAGAGCGGCCGCCTTCTCCCGCGCCAGCGCCGGCAGGGTGGCGAGTTGGGCCTGAATATCATAGGGCGAGACCCGATTCCAGAAACCGTTTTCGAGGGTGAGCACCTCCACCTGTTCCTGCTCGACCGAGAGAATCCGGGCATGCGGCAGCTCGAGCACCACCTCGTCAGGTCGAACGTCGACGGTAAATTTCTGCCGCAAATCAAAGCCGGCCTTGACCACGTAGGTGCCGTGCAACTTGATCCGCTTGCTGCTCCCGGCCCAGGTATGCAGCACCTCGTGTTCGACCTCGACCCGCCGGGCGAGGACGGCTAATTCAGCCACCGTGGTCGTCTGCTCGAGATAAACGCGGTTGTTCACGATCACCCGAGGCCGCACTCGCGCCAGTTCCAGGAAAGTGTCGCGCGCTTTGCGACCGAGCTGCTCCAGCCGCGTCGCGCCTTGATCGACGGTGCGCGCCGGCCAGGTTTCGAATCGATAAAAAACAAATCCCGCCAGCAAGACGAGGAGCAGAATGATGAGGAAGAAGGCGAGCGGCCATCCCAGCCGGCTCCGCCGTGACTCACCCGTGGGCTGGTTCTGCGGCAACTCCATCACTCCAAAAAAGTACCGCCCCCCATACCCGAAGGGCATGAAGGGCGGCTGTTCCCCCCAGAACATGTTTCAAATCTGATTTGGGAATAATCGACCTCATCACGCGGTGCAAGAAAATTCTTTGCGATTGGTTGAAAAAAAGTTCAGCCCGGCTCTAACCTCTCTGCGTGCAACTCGGCGTCCGCTACGAAACAGCCTATCGCTATCGCGAGCCGGTCCAATTCACGAAGCACGAAATCCGGCTTTTTCCCCGGGGAGACGTCTTCACTCAGGTGCAGCGAATGAAGTTTGTGACCAACGCCGGCGCCCACGTCCGCTTCGCCCGCGATGTTTTCGATAATTGGGTGGCCGCCTGCAGCTTTCCGGAACCGGCGACGGAGTTGCGCTTCGAGCTCGAACTCGACCTCACTCTCGGAAAAAAGAATCCCTTCGATTTTCTGCTCCAGGAGGAAGCGCTCTGCCTCCCCTTTTCATATCCGGTAAAGCTGGATCGAGTCCTTGCTCCCTTCCGAGAAATCGAGTCGGCCACCTTGGAGATTCCCGGCTGGGAAGCGCCAAAGAAAAACGCGCGCCGTCCGACCGTAGCGACGCTGGTCGAATTAAACGAGCGGTTACACGAATGCATCGGCTATGAGCGGCGCGAGGAGGGGCCGGCGCACCCGCCGTCGGAGACCTTGCGACGAGGCCGCGGCGCCTGCCGCGACGTCGCTTTGCTCCTCGCCGCCATCCTTCGACAATCCGGCCTGGCCGCTCGCCTAACGAGTGGCTATCTGCGGGAAGCAGACTCCGGAGCGCGCCGCGCCGAAGGCTCGCTCCACGCCTGGACGGAAGTTTATTTGCCTGGCGCCGGCTGGGTCGGGTTGGACGCGACCAATGGAATTTTCGCCAATCACAATTTCATTGCCGCGGCGGTGGGAATCACTCCGGCGGATGTGACCCCGATCGACGGCAGCTTTTATCCCCGCCAGGACTGCACCCCGCAGATGACGAGCCGGCTCGAACTCGTTAGTCTGTAATTTCCCGGCGCGCCATGCTTCGCGACCTGCAACTGCGCAACTTCCGCTGCTTCGAATCGATCGCGCTCAAGCTGGATCCGGGGTTCAACTTTATCGTCGGCGCCAATGGCCAGGGAAAAACCTCGCTTCTCGAAGCGGCCTGCGTCCTGGTACGCCTGCAATCGCAGCGCAGCGCCAGCCTGGCGCCAGCGCTCCGGATCGGAGCGCGCTCCTTTGTCGTCGCCGGTCACGTCACGGGGCACCTGCTCCAATTCTATTACAGCGCCGTGCGACGCAAGGTGGCATTCGACGGCGTCGAGCAGCGCGATCAGGCAGAGTACCTGCGGCTGATACGAGTAGTCTCCTTTGCCAATCACGATCTCGAACTGATCCGCGGCTCGTCCGACGTGCGACGGCGCTACCTGGATTTTGTCGGGACGCAGATCGACCCGCGCTATCGACCGACGCTGCGGGCTTACGAACGGGCGTTGCGGGCGCGCAATGCGCTCCTCAAAGCGCCGGGGCCGCGCCCACGCGAACTGGCCGCCTATACCGAGCCGCTGATACGGACCGGCAGCCTCCTCCGCCAGATGCGAACCGAGATCGTCAGGCGGTTGCGGCCGGTGGCCGGCGCGAGCCAGCGCGCGATCAGCCGGGAAAACGAAAGTCTCGATCTCCAATATGCTCCCGGCAGCGAAGAGGATTTCGCCGCGCATCTCGAGCGGACGCAGCCCGAGGAAGCACGTTTGCGCGTCACGACGGTAGGACCGCACCGGGACGACTTGCTTCTGGAGGTGCAGACGATGGCCGCGGCTCAATTTGCCTCCGAAGGTCAGCAACGCACCATCGCGCTCGCCTTGAAATTGGCCCAGGCGCACATCTTTGCGGAAGAAGCCGGCAGTCCGCCCCTTCTCCTGATCGATGACATCTTCGGCGAGCTGGATGCCTCGCGACGCAACGCGCTGCTGACACTTTTGCCTGACGATTCGCAAAAGATTGTGACTGCAACCGCGCTTGATTGGCGCACCGGCGAGTGGGACGGTCCGGTGCTCGAGATCCCGGCTTTGAAGCAGCGGCAGGCCGGCTAGTGGAGAACAGCCGCGCTACTTCCAAACTTGCGGACCGGCAGAGTGCGCCTTCTATTTTGTGATGCGTCACCCATCGGGCGAACCGCAGAGCTTTACCGGGCAGCTGCTCGTCGCCCACCCGAGCCTGCTCGATCCGAATTTTCGGCGCAGCGTTCTCTTCATCTCCGCCCACGACGTCGAGGAGGGCGCGACGGGCGTAATCATCAACCGCCCGCTGGACAAACAGGTCTCCGAACTGGTGACTGATCCGACCCCGGACACGCTGGCGGAGGTGCCGGTCTTCCTGGGTGGCCCGGTGGGCACGAATCAACTGATGTTTGCCACCTTCGACTGGGAAGGACGCGACGCGCTCAGCCTGAACCAACACGTGGCTCTGGACGACGCGCCGCAACTGGCCAGCCAAGATCGGTCGGCCATCCGGGCCTTCGTTGGTTATGCCGGCTGGACACCCGGCCAGCTGGAAAACGAGCTGCGCCAGCAGGCATGGGTGCTGCAAAAGCCGAACCGCGACGCGCTGCGGCCGGAGCGTTTGCCGCGACTCTGGTTCGAGATCATGCGCAATCTCGGGCCGTGGTACAAAATGCTCTCTGCGGCGCCCGACGACCCTTCTTTGAACTAGCTTCGCGCCGCGTTCGGTGCGAAAAGCAATGCCACCATGATCATCGGCATTCCGAAAGAAATTAAGCAGCAGGAAAACCGCGTCAGCCTGCTGCCGTCCGCAGCCTATCAGCTAACCAAACGGGGACACACTGTCCTGGTGGAAAAAAACGCGGGAGTTGGAACTGGCTATCCCGATTCCGATTACGCCGCGGCTGGGGCCAAGATCATCGAAACGGCCCCTGAACTTTTCAAGCAGGCAGACATGATTGTGAAAGTGAAGGAGCCGCTCCCGGCGGAATACGAGCTGCTGCGCAAGGGCCAGATTCTTTTCACCTATCTCCACCTCGCGGCGAGCAAGCCTTTGACCGAAGCGCTTTTGAAATCGGGCGTCACGGGGGTGGCCTACGAGACGATTCAAGTGGGCAATCGCCTACCTCTGCTCGAGCCGATGAGCGAAATCGCGGGACGCATGTCGGTCGTGATGGGCGCTTATTTCCTTGCGAAACACAATGGCGGCAATGGAGTGCTCCTGGGTGGCGTCCCGGGTGTATTGCCAGGGAAGGTGGTGGTCCTGGGCGGCGGCACCTCCGGTGTGAATGCGGCCCGGATGGCGACCGGTCTTGCGGCCGACGTCACAATTCTGGAAGTCGATCTGGAACGGATGCGGTTCCTTGATATCACGATGCATTCGGCCCACACCCTTTACTCGAGCGAGGCGCATTTGGCCGAGTTAATGCCGACGGTCGACCTGCTCATCGGAGCCGTCCTCGTCCCCGGAGCGAAAGCACCGAAGCTCATCACGCGGGATATGCTGCGCCAGATGCGTCCCGGCAGCGTGGTGGTCGACATCGCGATCGATCAAGGTGGCTGCGTGGAAACTTCGCGGCCGACCACCCACCTCGACCCTGTCTACGTGGAAGAGGACGTCATTCATTACTGCGTCGCCAACATGCCCGCCGCCTACGCGCGAACCGCGACTCAGGCGCTAACGAACATCACGTATCGCTACGTCGAACTGCTGGCTGATCTCGGCTTGAAGGAAGCCTGCGATCGGCAACCGCCCCTCGTCGGCGGCATCAATACGATGGACGGCCGCCTGACCCATCGCGCCGTCGCCGAGGCGCATGGGATGGAATTTGAACCTCCTTTTCCAACCCCGAATGCTTCCGGATTTCCTTCCTAGTCAGACCTTTCCTCGGCGTTTATCGAAAAATAAAAAACCCGCAGGGCTGAAAACTTTGCTTGCTCCGAATCAATAGTTAACCCACCGTGGGCGTTCATCCATAACCTATGAAGAAATATATCTGCATCCTGGCTAGCGCTGCGCTCCTCGTGGCGTGCGAACAAAAAACTGAAACCGTTGTACCGGCAGCATCTCCGGCTGAGAATAACACGACCGTCGTGAATCCTCCGGCGACGACGATCAATCCTCCGGATACGACAAATAACACCACCGTCGTCACCCCTCCGGCAGAGTCGACCCCGATGGAGGCCATGACCCCGGCGACGACCGGGGCAACCACGATGGAGTCGACCATGACGACCGACGCTTCTCCGACTCCGTAACCCGCGCCTAGGTTAAATTCCAAAGGCAAAATCTTCCTCCGGGATTCCTAGGGGGAAGATTTCTGCTGTACAGACGGCCCACCAAAAACCTCCGGGGCACCCGCGCCGCGACCATCGCCTCGCAGGCGGTCATCTC
>JALYOR010000183.1 GCA_030856765.1 Verrucomicrobiota bacterium
GTTCCTTCCGGGACAACGAGTACTCTGAACGGGAATTATCTTCTCGACTCGGGCGTCGGTTTTGCCGTGGGCGACGCCGGCACCATCCTGAAAACGACCGATGCTGGGATGTCTTGGCTGACGCTCAGCTCTGGGACAACTCGGAATCTCTACGACGTTTATTTCTTTAACGATTCGGAAGGCGTCACGGTAGGCGACAACGGTTTGATCCTGCGCACGACCGACGGCGGCACGAACTGGGAGACGATCACAAGCGGCGTGCGCGACAGTTTGCGCGCTGTTTCCTTCAGCGGAGCGAACGGAATTTGCGGCGGCACATCGCAGGACATCCTTTACTCGACCGACTCCGGTGCCTCGTGGCATGTTTCGCAAAAGGGATTTTTCGGCGGCGGGTTTTTCGGTGCGCACATGGTCAGCCCCACACTGGGCTTTGTCGCCGGGCAAAACTCGATCTTTCAAGCCTTGCTCGGAACGACGATCGACGGCGGCATGACCTGGACCTTTCAGCCGTTCTATTTCGACGGGAACGAGGGAAACAGCGATGACGTTTTCTTTTTCGACGCGAGCACCGGTCTCACTTCGGGCGTTCTGTTCGATGGCCGGGGCGCACTAACTCGCACGACCAACGGCGGTGCCGCCTGGATGACTTCGCTTTATCCACAGGCCCTACATGGGATCGACTTCCCGTTGCCCGGCAGCGGCTTTGCCGTCGGCGGCTTGGGCACGATTCTGCATTCGGCCGACATGGGGCAAACCTGGTCGCCGCAGGAAAGCGACACCTCCTTCGAGCTGATCGACGTTCATTTTGCGAACAACGGCCTCACCGGCATCGCCATCGGCGCCGCAGGCACGATTGTGCGGACCTCGAATGGCGGCGGAGGCGGAGACGACTTCGCCTTGATCGCGGCTGCTTCGCGGAAAGCGTCGTTCGAGATCGAACTTCTCGATGGATCGCTCGGAATCGAATGCCGGACCGGCGGTCGCAAACAACAGTACACGGTGGTTTGCACCTTCGATCATATTGTTACCGCGGTGGATGGCGCGACGACCTCTTGCGGCGAGGTGACTGGCATCAGAATCAGCCAGACGGATGTTCCGCGCGTGGTGGTAAACCTCGCCCATTTGAACTGCAATGCCGAGATCGTGACAGTCACGCTGAATGGCGTGCACGACGATCAAGGCGGCGTGATTGCCTCCACCTCGGTCGAAATGGGCTTGTTAGTCGGCGATGCCGACGGCAACGGAGTCGTGAATGAAACGGACGTGCGGTTGATCAAATCGGAGCGCGGCCAAGCGACCGACAGCCTCAATTTCCGCGCGGACATCAACGCCAACGGACAAATCGAGGCGAGTGATGTGAACCTCGCCACGTCCGCGCTCGGCACTATGCTGGGGCCGTAGTTTTTCTTCTCGTTAGGCAACGGGCGTCTTTCCGGATTTGAAAGGAGGGCCGGAAGCCACTAGATGGTCGCCCAGTGCGCGCCGACTCTTCTCTTCGGGAAACGCGATCCATCTCGCTTCTGACCGCGACCTGCATCGTGGTCGCCAACATGGTGGGGACGGGCATCTTCACCAGTCTCGGCTTTCAAGTCGGCGAGCTGCCCAGCGGCTTCGCCATCATGGCGCTCTGGGCGATCGGCGGTCTTTGCGCGCTCTGCGGCGCGCTCTCTTATGCCGAGTTGGGCGCGGCGCTGCCGCGGTCCGGCGGTGAATATCATTTCCTCCGTGAAATTTATCATCCGGCGGTCGGATTTGTAGCCGGCTGGATCTCGGCCACAGTCGGTTTTGCCGCGCCCGTCGCGATCGCCGCGATTCCGTTCGGCACTTATCTGGCTGGCGTCGTTCCCGGGTTAAACCCGCTTTTCTTATCGCTCGGCGTGGTTTGGATCACGACGCTGTTCCTGCTTTGGGATCCACGACTCGGGAGCGGGTTTCAGAACGGCTCGACGCTTTTGAAAGTCGCGCTGATCGTGGTCCTCATCACCGCCGGCTTCTATTTGCAAAAGTCGCAACCGATTTATTTTCTACCGGCGAGGGGAGACCGGGCGCTTCTCATCAGCACGCCATTTGCGATCAGCCTCTATTGGGTGATGTACGCCTACTCGGGCTGGAATGCTTCGACCTACATCGTGGGCGAAGTACGCAACCCGGCCCGAACCATCCCCCTCTCGCTCGGGCTCGGCACACTGCTCGTGACCGCGCTTTATCTTGGGATCAACGCCGTCTTTCTGCGGACTACTCCAGCGGCCGAGATGGTCGGGAAACAAGAGGTTGGATTGATTGCCGGTGTGCATATTTTCGGAGCGGCCGGTGGCAAAGTGATGGCGGTTTTCATCGCACTTGGGCTGGTCTCTGCGGTTAGCGCGATGATGTGGATCGGGCCACGCGTGACAGTCGCTATGGGCGAGGATCTCGGCGCGCTTTCCTGGCTGGCGCGACGCAACGCCCGGGGCATCCCGGTGCGCGCGACGCTGCTGCAGTTTGCGATCGTGAATGTGTTCATCCTCTTTACCAGCTTCCAGAAGGTGGTGAATTACGTGCAGTTCAGCCTCATGCTCTCGTCCTCCCTGACCGTGCTGGGGGTGATCGTACTGCGCTGGCGGCGACCGGATCTGCCCCGGCCTTACCGCACTTGGGGTTATCCGATAACGCCGCTGATTTTTCTGGCCGTGAGTGGCTGGATGCTCTGGCATCTGCTGGAAGATCCGTCGACGCGGGAGGCTTCCCTTTGGGGTCTGGCGACGGCTTTACTGGGATTGGTGGTTTTTTTTCTCTCGCCCGGAAGAAAGACCTCCGGGTAGCGCACTCGTCTCGAGTGCTGGTCGTGGCGTCTCGCCGCGACGGACTTGTCTACTCGGCGCGACGAGCCGAGATGGCGCGAAACGAAAGTTCGCGACGGTGAGACACCGTCGCCAGCACTCGAGACGAGTGCGCTACCCAGACGGAGTGGCTTCAGATTCTCGTCGATGGCCTGCGCTGGTTTGAATTGCGCGGGGTAGTAGCGGGGCCGGGCACAGTATTTCAAGAAAGCACCTACCAGCCGGATTCCACTTCCCGCTGGTTGGGCAGGGTGACGATGGACGGAGCGGGTAACCTGGCGATTGGCTTCAGCGCCTCCGACGCGACTAATATCCTCGGCCAAGGCGAGCCCAACGTTTCGACGGCACGGGCAGTCGGCAATCGCCGGGGCGATTACAGCGCGCTGACGGTCGATCCATCGGAAGGCATGACTTTCTGGTTCACGGCCGAGTATTACGCCGCGACGGCCGGTTTCAACTGGCGCGCCCGGATCGGGAGTTTCACGCTGACTATGGCAAGTCCTACGCCAACGCCGACCCCCACACCCCCACACGATTCTCGCCAACATCTCGACGCGCTTGGGCATTCGGTACGGCGCTAACGTCGGACGGCCGGGGTTCTATCAACAGCGAGGGGAAGCGGGCCACTTTCAACCTGCATGCGATGCTGTCGGGAGCTTGTCCCAGCGGCTCACTCTCTTATAACGGTGTTGCCGCCCGCATCTCCCTGCAGAAGGCAAAAATCCGGGTTCTCGCCATTAACGGGAGCAGCGCTGACCTTGGCGGCGCGGCGCGTCTGGGCGATATGAGCAGAGTCAGCTTCAGCGTGAGCGTGATGGATAACAGCGCCGACGGCAGCACAGACACCTTCAGCATTTCCTGAGCAACGGTTACTCCGCCAGCGGCCCTCACTCGCGGCGATATCCAGATTCACTAGCGCGCGGACGAGTGTTCCTGGCATACGCCCTCACTGGGAGGTGTGGGTCTTAGCGTCATTCGGCGAGCGGGTCTCGATGTTTCGTTTCGCCGAGCTTCTCGAAGCTTCGCTTAATTTTCGAGCAGGAGCCGGAGAAAGCGCGCATCCGAGAATCGTCCTCCATCGCCCTGCCTAACGACGATGAGATCGAGCGAGGGGATGACGTAAAGGCGCTGATAACCGCTCCCAATGCAAGCGACGAGGTCGCGCGGGGCGTCGCGGCAGATGCAGGCATCAGCCCAATTCTGACGCGACCATTTCGGCGTCAGCATCTCCTCGATGTCGAACTCGCGGCCGCGCGGCGCCGCGCGGTTGTTCCACCAGCCTAACGAGAAGGCACGATTAGCCGGCGAGCCGCGCGAGGACTGGGCGAACGCCTCTGGCTTTACGACCGGCTTTCCTTTGGCCAGGGCGAGCT
>JALYOR010000185.1 GCA_030856765.1 Verrucomicrobiota bacterium
GGATGACATGTTAGGGGTGGGCTGGGCGCGCGGAAAACTGATCGACCGCGTGCGCTCCAATTCTCGTAGCAGCGCCAGCGCAAAGTCTGATCGTCCGACGTTCCGGCCCAGCGCCAGCGCGAGCGAGCCAGCCTGTTCCCGCAGTTCCGCCGGAAAATCCACGAGGCTTTGATTGATGTTTACGCCCAGTCCGACAATGGCGGCGAACTCGTTTCCGCAACCCGTCTTGGTTTCCACGAGGACGCCGGCTAGTTTTCGCCCATCAAGATAAACGTCGTTAGGCGATTTGATCGTCGGCTCCAGGCCTAGCTCGCTCCGTATCGTCGCGACGATCGCAAGCGCCGCCCAATTCGTTAGGCGCGCCGATTTCTCGATCGGCAATTGCGGCCGAAGAAGGAGTGAAAACCAGAGGCCTTGATGCGAAGCGGAGGCCCACTGGTTCCCGCGTTGGCCGCGACCAGCGGTCTGCGTTTCCGCGAAAACCACGAAGCCCTCCGGCAATTCGGGAGTGAGCATCTGGCGCAGGAAATCGTTGGTCGAACCGGTGGACTCGAGCACCAGCACGCGCCGCCCAATGATCCCCCCGCCTAACGAAGCTTCCAGCTCGGCGGCAATCAGCCGATCAGGCGGCCACATGGGTCAGCTCAAGCGAAAAATCGATCGCCGGGGCGGAATGAGTGAGCGCGCCGATCGAGACATAGTCGACTCCGGTGGCCGCAATCTGACGCACGTTGCGCAAGTTGACGCCGCCGCTGGCTTCAAACTTCACCTTCCCTTTCCCGATCGCGATCGCTTCGCGCACCTCTGTCCCGCGCATGTTGTCGAGCAGGATGACATCGATCCCCGGCACTTCGAGCAGCGCGCGAACCTGGTCGAGGTTGTCCGCCTCTACTGCGATCTGCATCCCGGGCCGTTCCTGGCGCACCCGTTCGATCGCGCTGCCTAAACGCGCCAGGCCGTTGCGCGCGAGGAGATGGTTGTCCTTCACCATCACCATGTCGTAAAGACCGAAGCGATGGTTCGTTCCGCCGCCGGCCAGGACGGCGGCTTTTTCAAACTTGCGCAAACCAGGCGTCGTTTTGCGCGTGTCGAGGATTTTGGCTCCGTTGACACCGGCCGCTTCGACGAACTGGCGGGTGAGCGTGGCAATTCCACTCAAGTGTTGGAGAAAGTTCAGCGCTACCCGTTCGCCAGTCAGAATCGAGCGAGCTCGTCCACGAATTTCCAGGACCGCCATGCCGCCGGCGACGGTCGCGCCGTCCTTGTGCACTATTTCCACCCGCAGCTCCGAATCCACCCGGCGGAAGACTTCCGCCGCCACCTCCGTGCCGGCCACGATCGCCCGCTCTTTGGCGATCGCTCGCGCGGAGGCCTGGTCGTTTTCCGCCACGAAATACTCGCTCGTCACATCGCCCGCCCCGACATCCTCGCGCAGGGCGAGATCGATCAATTGCAGGTCTTCAGCAGAAAGTTTCGTGGCCATGAAATCGAATCGCGCGCCACTTCGGTGGCAGTCCCATCTGAACAATGGGGAAAGTCAGGCAGCCAACAAGCCCAGCCAGTACAAAAAAGATCCGGGCAGGGCACGCGCGGAGAAACCTTCGAATGCGAGAGCGTGCCACCGCCCGAATCGCCTTAACCAGAGCATATAGACAGCGGTCGTTGGGCGGCGTTCAAAACATTTTTCGGTAGGCCGAGAGGTGGTCGCCGGGGGCAGCCCTCGGTTCTCCAGAGCAGCACCGCCGGCGGTTCGGCCGAGGTCGACGCCCCCCGGCTACAACAGCTCTCCCTGGACCGCCGTCCCGGGCTTGGCCGCTCGGCCGGCCTCGTCGCGCACCTCTTGGAGGAGAGACTTGAATTCGTAGTGCTCCAGCGCCTCGATCAGCTTCGGGTAATCGGGCGTGATTCGGAGGTCCTCGATTGGCGTCGGAAGCGGCAGGTGACAATCCAGCTCCACCATCTTGCGATTTTGCCGCACCTGCTCCGCCCCGGCCATCATCTTCTCGCGCGCTTTGGGTGTCTTGATCCGATCGACGCCAGCCAGCAGCGCTTCGAGGCTGCCAAATTCTTGCAGTAGGTTCGCCGCCGCCTTCCGACCCAGCCCAATCCCTTTGATGTTGTCGACCGCGTCGCCGGCAATCGCGAGCACATCGCCGATCATCGGGGGCGGCACCTCCCATTTCGCCGTCACCTCCTCTTCGCCTAACAAAGCAAAGGCATCCTTTGGCGAGGCGAGGTCGGCCTTGGCCGTGCTGTAGATTTTCACCCGCGAATCCACGAGCTGAAAGAGATCCTTGTCGTTGGTCGCCAGGATCACCTCCATCCCCAACTCCGCCGCCTTGATCGCGTAGCAGCCCATCAAGTCATCCGCCTCCGTATCCGGCAGCGAGACATTTTGGAAACCGAGCGCCGGCATCAGGTGCTCGATAATCTCGAGCTGCGGCACCATCGGCGCCGGCATCTCCTTGCGCGTCTCCTTGTAACCCGGCTGCAGTTCCGTCCGACGCTGCGGCAGCCCACGATCCCAGACCACGGCGGCGAGATCGGGCTGGAGATGTTTCAGCATCAGCCGGAGCGATTTGGTGAAGCCGAAGATCGCGTTGGTCGGTTCGCCGCGGGAGTTGGAAAGATGCAGGATCGCAAAATAAGAGCGGTAAACGTAGTAGTGGCCGTCGATCAGGAGAAGCTTCACGCCGCTACAATATCGCAAGCCGGCGACGAACCAAGGAGGCTGGATTTAGCGCAAAGGACGCAGAGCGAATTGATTCGTCAGGAAAACCGGTTGCCGGTTCCCTGCCCATCTGCGGTAAATCACCCGCCGCTCGTATTTCGCGGGAATCGCAGTTTAGTGAAGCGAATGGCAGACCAATGGATCGTCCGCGTGCAAGGCAAGGAATACGGTCCCGTCGACCTCGATGAACTGCGCGATTGGCGCCGCGAAGGTCGCCTCATCCGCGATAACGAGCTGCGCGAACCGGAAAGCGAGCACTGGTTCCGCGCTGGCACCCTGCCGGAGATTTTCTCAGAGGAAGCCAGCGCGGAGGCCGAGCCACCCCCGCTCGTTAGGCGACTGAGCCTGGGAGAAATCTTCGCCGGCGGCTGGCGCATTTACACTGCCGGCTTCGCCCGCTTTTTCATCCTCGCTCTCCTTGTCTCGGTGCCGTCGTTTTTTCTCCAGATGGCCGCGCCCTACCTGGAAATGCCCAAGAACCAGGAACCGATCGGGCCGGTCGTGATTGGCGCGGCGATCGTCGTCTTCGTCACCCTTGTCATGCTGGTCATCGCGTGGCCCTTCTCCCTCGGCGCCACCCAACTCCTCGCCGCCGATCTCCATGCCGGTCGTAGCCACGGCATAGGCGAACTCCTCACCCGCGCCAAACCGCTCTGGACCCGGATGTTCACCCTCGGGCTGATCGTTTACGCCAGCTACCTCCTTTGGACGATCCTCCCGTCTCTGGTCGCCTTCTCACTCGTCGCCGGGGCGCCTTCGGGCAGCGGAATCTTCCTCGCTCTCGCGCTGCTCATTTTCGCGGCCTACATGGTGGCGCGACTCTTTATTAACTTCCTCTTCTGGCAGCAGGCCGGCGCCCTCAGCCAGACGCCCGCCTTCGAAGCCTTGCAGGTAAGCAAAGAGCTGGCGCGCAGCGGCCGCGAGTTGCCCTGGACCGAGCGCCCGCTCTACCGCGGCGCGCTGATCGCTTCGCTCTGGATCCTCATCATCATCGTCCTCAACCTGGCGATCGAGTTACCGGCTGTGCTTTATAAGATGCGCGGAGTCACCACGGTGGAACAGGCCGCCACTATGATCCAAACGATGGCGACAAAGAACTCGCCCGACTTCGTCAGCATCGTAACCACCCTCCTGAGCTGCCTCGTCCATGCGGTCCTGCGCCCATGGCTGGCGGCGGTCTTCATCGTCCTCTATTTAAACACGAAAGCGAACTTCAGCCCGCCGAAGTAACTCTATGACGAGGGACACCGAGTCCGCAGGCTGAGCGGAATCCCAAACGCTCGCCCTTCCTATCTCCGCACCAAGGATTAGCTTAGTGCAAGATAGGGCAACAGCCCGTGTAATCCCCCTTCGCGGCCAAAGCCGCTCTCGCGGTAGCCACCGAAAGGACTGGTGGGATCGAATTTGTTGTAGGTGTTGGCCCAGACGACGCCCGCCCGCAGTTTGCTCACCATCTTGAAGATCTTGCTCCCTTTATCCGTCCAGACGCCGGCGCTGAGGCCGTAAGGGGTGTTGTTGGCGCGCTCGATCGCTTCTTCCGGGGTGCGGAAGGTCATGACGCTAAGGACGGGGCCGAAGATTTCTTCCTGGGCGATGCGATGGCTGGCAGTGACGCCGGTAAAGAAGCTCGGCGGATACCAGTAGCCTTTCTCGGGGAGGCGCAGGCGCGGCTGGACGAGCTCGGCGCCTTGTTGCAGGCCGCTGTCGACCAATTCGCAAATCTTATCGAGTTGCATCCTGGAATTGATCGCGCCGATGTCGGTGTTCTTATCGAGCGGGTTGCCGACGCGGAGGGCAGAGATGCGGTCTTTCAATTTGCGAATGACCGCGGGGAAAACGCCTTCCTGCACGAGGAGGCGCGAGCCAGCACAGCAGACGTGGCCCTGATTGAAAAAGATACCGGAGATGATGCCTTCGACGGCCTGGTCGATGGCGGCGTCTTCGAAGATGATGTTGGCCGCCT
>JALYOR010000199.1 GCA_030856765.1 Verrucomicrobiota bacterium
TCGCAGAAGCCAGCGTACGACGAGGAAGACGCCGCTCGCCGCAAGGGTGAGGAGGATCTTGTGCCCGTTCTCGGGTTTTACCCGACAAAACGGATGCCGAAGAGCTCGAAGGAAGGCCCGATCGGACACGCTGGCGCAGCCGCCGCTAGGAGCAGCAGCAAAGGCACGGGCGCTACATCCCCTTAACGAACTGCACCACGATGGCAATGACCGCGAGGATCACCAGAATATGGATGAAGCCGCCCAGGATGTGAAAACCGAGCCAGCCGATTAGCCAGAGAACCAATAGAATAACTGCAATAGTCCAGAGCATACTAATTTATCGCAGACGCTCCGGCCGCTGGCCGTTAACGATATCGCTTTCGCCCGAAAACCTCCGATTCCCGTTGGCAAGCCGACAATTTCGGCAACCGTATCGCTGCCTTGAAACTCCCTTTCAGTCTTTTCCTCGCCCTCCGTTATCTCAAACCAAAGCGCACCTTCGTTTCCATCATTACCCTGGTCTCTGTCTTCGGGGTGACGTTAGGCGTAATGGTCCTCATCCTGGTCATCTCCGTCATGACCGGTTTCGACCGCGAGCTGCGCCAGAAAGTGGTCGATTTCGACGCGCACATCCGCGTCACCACTGATAGCGTGATGAGCAACTGGCGCGATCTCACCGTGCAGATCCGCAACACCTCCGGCGTCGTCGCCACCGCCCCCTATATCCAGGGCCCGGTGATCGTGGAATTCCAAAACCGCCGTCTCGCGCCCATGATCCGCGGGATCGATCCGGCGGAAGAGGAGAAGGTCATTCCGCTGAAAAAATTCATCAAGCTCGGCAAGCTCGACCTCGAGGGCGACTCGACAGTGCTCGGCGTGGAGCTGGCGCAAAAGCTCGGTCTGACCGTCGGCGACAAACTCACCGTCTATTCGCCCGGCAACCTCGGCGAGATCCTCGACAAGCTGAAGGCGCTCGATCAAAAACAGGGCCCCGAGAAAGACAAAGCGATCGAAGGCCTGCGCGAAGTGGTGCTGCCGAAAGAGCTCACCGTTACCGGTATTTTCGAGACCGGCCAATACCTGCACGACTCCGAGTTCCTCCTCGTTCCGATTTTCATCGGACAGGAACTCTACGGCCTCGGCGACTCGCTTCATGGTCTCACCGTCAAGACGACCGACCCTGACCACGCCGCTCAGGTAAAGGTGGCGATCGAGAAATATCTCAAGCCACCGGCGTATGCCCAGACCTGGATCGAGATGAACAAGCAATATTTCGACGCCGTCAGCCTCGAGCGGACGGTGATGGCGTTTCTCCTTTTCTTCATCGTCATCGTGGCCGCGTTCGGCATCATGAACACCCTCATCACCGTCACCGTCCAGAAGCGGCGCGAGATCGGCATCATGAAAGCCGTCGGGGCCACCATCGGTCAGATCATGGGCGTTTTTCTTTTCCAGGGAATCGTCGTCGGCCTCTTCGGCACTCTCACCGGCCTTGGCCTTGGCATGTTGCTCATTCGTTTCCGCAATGAATTCAGCCGCTGGCTCGCCGGCACGTTGCACATCGAGATCTTCCCGCGCTCCGTTTACCAGTTCTCCGAGATCCCGGCCGAAGTCATCCCGAGCGACGTGGTCAAGATCTGCATCGCCGCCTTCATCATCTGTTCGTTAGCCGCGCTCATCCCGGCCTACTTCGCCGCGCGCGTTGATCCGGTCAAAGCTTTGCGCTACGAATAGCGCGATGGCGGATTTCCGGCTCCTGTTGCTTGTCGTTAGTCTCGTCCTCGCCGGCGCGGCTCGCGCGAGCGAATGGAAGACTTTTAAGGATTGCCGCTATTTGCCTAACGCCGCCAACGACGGCGACAGCTTTCATGTCCGCGCGGGCGGCAGGGAATACATCTTCCGGCTTTACTTCGTCGATACCCCGGAGACCGATAACAGCATTGCCGATCGGGTCGCAGAGCAGGCGAAATATTTCAACGCCACCGTTCCGGAGACCCTTCGGATCGGACACGAAGCCGAGCGTTTTACCCGTCAAAAGCTCGCCCATCCCTTTACGGTGCGCACCTGCCTGCAGGATGCGCGCGGACGCAGCCACCTGCCGCGCTACTTCGCCTTTGTCCAGACCGACCGCGCCGATCTCGGCGAATCGTTAGTCGCGAACGGCCTCGCTCGCGTCTTCGGCGCCGCCTCCGATCCGCCCGAGATGGACAAGGCCGACGTCGAATGGCGCAAGCTCCAGCATTTCGAACGCAAAGCGAAACAACAATCGATCGGCGGCTGGGGTATTGGCACGGGCCGGCTCAACATGCGCGCCGCCGTCCAGCCCGGCCCGAGCACCGATTCTTTCGACTCCTTCTTCCATCGGGGAAAAGCAGCGCAGGCTGCCTCGGGCGCCAAGCTCAATGTCAACACCGCCAGCATGGAAGCGCTCCAAAACATCCCTGGCGTCGGCCACGTCCTGGCCGGCCGCATCATCGACGCCCGTCCCTACCAGAGCGCCGACGACCTCCGCCACGTCAAAGGCGTCGGCGCCAAGAAGTACGAAAAGCTGCGCCCCTGCTTCGAATAACCAACGCTCTCACCCGCCATGCCTAACAAAACCAACCAGTCGGAAGTTGGCGCCATCACCCGCCTCCTCGTCAAGCACGTGCGCGACGCCTTCCAGAGTCCCGCTGCCATCGCCGCCCAGTGGGAATCGCTCCACTTCACCGCCGCACCCGACTTCGACCGCGCCATCGCGCAATACGAAGACTTCCTCGCCCTCCTCCGCACGAAAAATTGCGAAATCACCCTCCTGCCACCTGCGGACGGCACCGGCATGGATTCCATCTACGTGCGCGACGCCGCCGTCGTTTGCGACCGCGGCGTCATCCTCTGCCGCATGGGCAAGCCCCTCCGCGAGGGCGAACCGACCGCGCAGGAAGCCGCCTTCCGCGCGCTCGGTC
This sequence comes from Verrucomicrobiota bacterium, assembly GCA_030856765.1. Classification (GTDB taxonomy): domain Bacteria; phylum Verrucomicrobiota; class Verrucomicrobiia; order Chthoniobacterales; family UBA10450; genus Palsa-1392. The sequence goes on from JALYOR010000199.1 coordinate 2,928, forward strand.
TTCCGATTCTCGGCGCCATCCAGCCGCCCGGCAGATTAGAAGGCGGTGACGTTGCCTGGCTCGACCAGCACACCCTCGCCGTTGGCCGCGGCTATCGGACGAACGACTCCGGCATCGCCCAACTCCGCGACTTCCTCGGCGACCGCATCGACGAATTGATCACCGTCCCCCTGCCCCATTGGCGCGGCGCGGGTGACGTTTTCCACCTCATGTCGATCATCAGCCCGATCGATCTCGACCTCGCCCTTGTCTATTCACCGCTCATGCCCGTCCCGTTCCGGGAGCGCTTACTGGAACGCGGGCTCACCTTAGTCGAGGTGCCAGACGAAGAATTCGAAAGCATGGGAGCGAACGTCCTCGCAATCTCCCCGCGCCACTGCGTAATGGTCTCCGGCAACCCCATTACGCGCGCCCGGCTTGAAGACGCCCGCGCCACTGTGTATGAGTACGAAGGCAGCGAGATCAGCCTCAAGGGGGGCGGCGGCCCCACTTGCCTCACCCGCCCCTGGCAGCGGGCTTGAGTCGCCCGGCTTGGCGGGTCCGCAGGTTCTTTGCTTCTCTCGGATTTCTTACGGCGAGAGGTGATCGCTCTAAGTCGCCGCTCGTTATTTTGCCGGAATCGATTGTCGCGGGTGGCCAGATGCCGCCGTGTCTTCACAACCTTACCTGCGACCGGTCGCGATGCCGACCGTTTGGAGAGCGACGGGAGTCTCCACGGACATCGATTTTCCCTGCCGCTTCCGTTAAAGCCCCAGAATCGGGAGTTTCCATTCCGCCGCTCCGATGTTAAGCCTTGGTCGTGTTGCATTCTTCTCACATGGCCGATCAAATCGGCGGGGCTCGTCGTTGGGCGATGATCCCAATCTGCGAGAATTGGATGCAACCGAAAGCAAGCACCCCCGCAAAACGAGAGGAAAAACGATGAGTGAACCTGAAGGGGACCTGGTTTTCACCGGCTCGATCCCAAAGCTCTACGAAATGTATTTGGTGCCGCTGATTTTTCAGCCCTACGCAACGGAGGTGTTGAGTCGATTGCCGGGATCGCTTCGCCGGGTGCTGGAGGTCGCGGCGGGGACCGGGGTGGTGACGCGGGCGCTGGCCGCGGCGCTGCCCGCGAACGTCGAGATCGTGGCGACGGATTTGAATGAGGCGATGTTGCAGCACGCCGAGTCGCTCGGGACGGATCGGCCGGTGGAGTGGCGGCAGGCCGATGCGATAGCACTGCCTTTTCCGGACGAATCTTTCGACGCGGTGGTGTGTCAGTTTGGGGCGATGTTTTTTCCCGATAAGGCAAAGGCGTTTGGGGAAGCCTGCCGGGTGTTGCGGCCGGGTGGGGCTTTTGTTTTCAGTACTTGGGACCGGATCGAGGAGAACGAATTTGTCGATACGGTGACGAAGGCGCTCGAGTCGATCTTTCCCGATGATCCGCCGCGCTTCCATGCCCGGGTGCCGCACGGATATCATTCGGTCGCGACGATGGAGCGCGATCTGGCGACGGCGGGGTTTACGGGAACGCCGGAATTCTCGCTTGTGGCCAAGCGGAGCGAGGCGCGTTCAGCGCGCAAGGTGGCGATGGCCTACTGCCAGGGGACTCCGCTCCGGAATGAGATCGAGGAGCGGGATGCCTCCCTGCTGGGCGACGCGACGGTGGTCGCGATTCGGGCGCTGACGGAGCGCTTTGGGACTGGACCAATCAGCGGAAAAATCCAGGCGCACGTGGTGAAGGTGGTGAAGTAGCGCGGACGATCCGGCGTCCGTCGCTCCAACGAAACCGCCGCCTGCGGTTGCACGAGGCGGCGGATGATTGACTTACTGTAACTGGTGGTGTTGCTGCGGCCGACACGGCCGCCTCTACAACTACCAAATGTTGGCGCGATCCTTGGCTGGACGGACCATGGGAGAGTTATCCGGCAGATTGAAGGCTTTTTGGAACTCCGGCATGTTGGAGAGCGGTCCGTTGACCCGGAATTTGCCCGGCGAATGCGGATCGGTGTTGAGGCGAAGCTTGGTCTCTTCGTCGCGCTGATTGGCTCGCCAGATTTGCGCCCAGCCAAGAAAGAAGCGCTGATCGGGGGTTAGCCCGTCGATTTTCTTGTTCGCTTCTTCCGGATGATCCGCCTGGGCTTTCTTGAAGGCAGCGTAGGCGATTTTAAGGCCGCCAATATCAGCGATGTTTTCGCCCTGGGTTAGTTCCCCATTTAAGTGCTGGCCGGGCAGCGGCTCATAGGCGGCATACTGATCGATGATGGCTTGGGCGCGCTTGTTGTAAGCCTCGGCCGAAGCTGACGTCCACCAATCCTTCAGGTTACCCTCGGCATCATACTGACGACCCTGGTCATCGAAGCCGTGGGTCATCTCATGACCAATGACTGCTCCCATGCCTCCATAGTTGACCGCATCGTCAGCGTCAGGGTTAAAGAAGGGCGGCTGCAAAATGCCGGCCGGAAAGACGATTTCATTGAGATTGGGGTTATAGTAGGCATTGACGGTAGGCGGAGTAATCCCCCACTCACTGCGGTCGACCGGCTTGCCGATCTTATCCAGTGTGCGCGAGACCTCGAACTTCTCGCTCCGCAGCACATTGCTGACATAGGGACCGCGATCGATCTCGAGC
>JALYOR010000206.1 GCA_030856765.1 Verrucomicrobiota bacterium
GTCCTGCCGATCCTGCAGCAGATCGTTGGGGAGGAGCGGTCCGAGTTTGCCTGCCGCACCTATCGGATCGTCGGGATGGGAGAATCCTATGTCGAAGAAGCAGTCGGCGAGGATTTGCTCGCACTCGGCGGGCTCGAACTCGGCTACTGCGCGCGGATGGGCGAAGTGGACCTGCGCATCATTGGTTCGGCCGAAACGATCGAGCGCGCTGACCTCATCGTTCGGCAAAAACTCGGCGCTTCCATTCTCGGCACGAGCGGCGAGAAACTCGAAGCGGTGGTGGTGAATCAGTTGACCGAAAGGGGGCAGACGCTCGCCGTCGCCGAGTCGTGCACCGGAGGATTTCTCGCCCATCGGCTGACCAACGTGCCCGGCTCTTCCGCGGTTTTCCTGGCTGGGTTTGTGACCTATTCGAACGAAGCGAAGATTGCGGCGCTTGGGGTCGACCGCGCGGCGATCGACCAGCATGGCGCGGTCAGCGAACCGGTCGCGCGCGCGATGGCGGAGGGCGCCCAAGCCAAAAGCGGAGCGACTTTCGCGCTCGCCACCACCGGCATCGCCGGGCCCGGCGGAGGGACGGAGGCCAAGCCGGTCGGCACCGCCTACGTCGCGCTGGCAGGCGGCGGTGAGACCGTCGTTAGGCGTCTTTTCTTTCCGACCGACCGTGAGACCTTCAAACAGCTCGCCACGCAGATGGCGCTCAATCTCCTTCGGGAGCGAGTAACATAACGGACGGGTTGCACGAATTGTAGCGGCGCTGGCTCATCGCATCCCATCTCTCGCCAGACCGCACCGCTCTGATCCGCTGAGACAGCGGACGCTCCAGTGCGGCCGAGTGGCCGCGCCTAGTCGGCCACCAGAACCGGAGTGCCGACTTTCACCTTACTGTAAAACATCTCCGCCGCCGCCCCCGGCATTCGGATACAGCCATGGGAGGCAGGATATCCCGGGAGAATGCCAATGTGCATTCCGACCCCGTCACCCGTTAGGCGCATGAACCAGGTCATCGGCGCCCCTTCAAAGTGCGTTCCGCTCGGCGCGGAGTCGATGCGGCTGCTCACCCCGGAGCGTACGGTGCGTCCGGAGGAATCCACAAAATTACCGTAAATGTTCGAGCGATGATTCTTGTCTTTCTCCATGACATGAAAGCTTCCCTTGGGCGTCGGGCGGGAGCGTTTGCCGGATGAAATCGGGGAATCGATCACGATCTCGTCGCCCATGAGCAAGTAAGCGCGTTGTTTCGAAAGCGAAACGCGCACGCTCGAATTATCGGGTGTGACCTGCTCGAGCAAACGAGGCGAAACGTTGATGGGTTCCTGGCCGCGGATGAGGTCATTTGCTTTCTTCATCGGAGGCGCACGGCGGGGTTGCGCGCGAGCGGCGACTGGCTGGGCTCGCTTGGAGCGCAGGAATTGACCATCCGAATCCGTGAGCGCGAAGGCGCTCAGCAGCAGGATGGTCAAAATGGTGGAGCGTCGGATGGTCACGGAGTCAATGAATTAAGCGGTTGGTCGTTTGCGCCGAAAGCCAAAATGAATAGTTCGACGGCTGGTGGCAACGGCGAAATTGGTTCGCACCGTCGCACGGCCGGGATTGATTTGCCACAGGGATGCAATTCCAGCACGCTGCGGGCCAATGTCCCTGCGCTTTCCGAGGTCTGTCCAGGCTGGGGCAATCCTCCTGCTTTCGGCGCTTTCTTTGCAGGCCGATATTACTCTCCCCTCCGCGCCTCCGCCGCAAGCCGACTCCCAGGCGGCGACGGTCCAACGGGGAGATTGCGTCATGATTCCGCTGCGCGGTCACCACGGCGGGAGCGGCACGGTCACCTTTTGGATCATGGAACGACCGGGGCACGGCACGCTCTCGGAGCTGCGCCTGTTGGGTGATAATCGCGCCAACATCGTCTACCAGCATGACGGCACTGAATCCTCCGCCACCGATGGATTTCGCTATGCGGTCAAATCGAGCAGCGGCCTCGTTTCCACGCCGGCCGCGGTGCGCATCTCGGTGGAGGAACCTCCGGCCCGTCTGCACGTGCCGGAGCGGATCGTCTACGACCATCTTGTCGCCGGGACCAGCCAGACTCGGCGGGTTACGATCGAAAACGAAGGCGGCGGAATTCTGGAAGGCCGGCTCACCGTCTCGGCTCCCTGGAAATTGGATCAAGTCGATTACCGCGTCCCGGCCGGAGGGTCGGAAAAGATCGCGATCATTTTTCAACCCGACGAAGGCAAGGATTACGTGGGACAGCTCACTCTGTCTGGTGAGGACGGCAGCCAGAGCGCGATTGAATTGGAGGGAAGCGCGAGTTTGCCGATCACGCTCGAACCAGAGCGCCTCCGAATTGATCCACCGGATGATGAGAGGACGCCGCGGGCCGGTTCTTTCGCCCTAACGAATCAGACAGACGAGAAGATGGAACTCACTTTTGAAAGCGGCCGGGAGTTCGCGCCGATCGCGGCGGTGAGCGTGGATCCCCGCGCGACCAGAAGAATTCCGATCGTCCTTTTGCACCATCGGAGCCTGCCTGTGCACGAAGAAATTTTGGTGAAGGGCGATGGTTTTATGGCGCGACTGCCGGTGGACTCCGAGGCGGCGATTCCAAAGAAAGTGCCGTCGCAGCAGGAAAGTCCCGCGGTGGTCCAGCCTTCGCGCGCGCCAACTCAGAGCACCCCGACCCCGGTATCATCTTCATCAACGCCGTTCGTGCCGCAGCTCGCGGCACCCGCGCCGCCCAGAACCGAGTTGGTCCAGGTCGATTCGCGCCGGTTGGAAAGTCCCGGCTGGGAGCTGTCCTGGCCGCAGCCAAAAAATCTGGTATCCAATTACCGCGTCGAGGAACGTCAGCTTGCGCTCGACGGTTCCGGCGAGCTGCAAACGACCTGGCGACCGGTCGCTACTTCTGCCATCGCCGAGGCGGGCGACTCCACCGCCATGGAGATCAAAGGCCTGGCTCCAGATCAATTGCACATGGTAAAAGTCACCGCCCTAGCCGCGGACGGCACCACCCTTTGGGAATCGCCGATCCTTCCACTCTCGCCGCCGCGACCGGCGCCACAAGGGCAACGCCCGTGGTTGTTCATCCTCTGCGGCCTCTTCGTCGCCCTTGTCGTCTGGCGCTGGCGCATCCAGCACTCAGCCGGTTAGTGGTAGCTGTTGACCCGCCGCAGCCAGCCCTCGAGCCAGCGTTTTTCATTGCGGGCGGGCGGGGACTTCTTGACCCGTTCGCGCAATACTCGCTCGGCCGAATCGGCAAACTCACCCACCGGCGAGGCCCCGCTCTCATCCGACATGCCCTCCAGTACCTGCAACAATCCCCAGCCGCGCCCTTCATAGCGCTCCGTGGCCAGCACGCCTTCGCCTTTAAAATTCACGTAGTCGATCAGGGCGTAGCAGCCTTGAGCGCGATTCGCCAGGCGATTGAAGCGCTGCTCGATCTTCTCCCGCTCCGCCGGCGCTGCGGCCTGCAACATCTTAGGAAGCGCGGCCCGCAACCGCTCGACCAGGAAATCGGCTTGCAGATCGATCGTGTCGACGAGGAAAATCTGGAGGTTTTTCATCTTCGCGCTCGATCCGGCGGCGAGGAATTCCGCCCGACTGTTCCACGGGCAATCCGTCCCATTTCGGCCAAGCAAAAGATCGGGCAGCTTGGCGCCGCGCTTCTCCACATAGCGAATGAAGGCGGGAAAACTCTCCTCGAACGGGCCGCGCACCCCGGCCGGGTACCAGATAAAATGTCCGATCCCGAGCGAAGCAAAATTCTCGCCCGTATTCCAGGAAGTCAGACCGGCCACCGAACCGCCGCATTCATTTTGCCAGACTTTGCGCCCGATGCGCAGGGCCTCCTGGTGCGAGAGGGAAAGACCGGCCGAAGCGGGCGGCACTAAGGTGGCGACCGCCAGCCCCAGGAGCAGGAAAACGATTTTCGCGCGAATCGCCGTGCCCGGCTGGAATACACTTCGGCCGCTTGACGCGAGCGCCATCCCCGTTGATGAATTCAGCTCGGCACGCCGAAGACCGGACTGGCCGCATTCACACTCACTCTTAAAACTTATGAAAACTTCGTTCCTCATTATTGCTACCTCGTTCACACTCGCTGCTGTCGCTCCCGCGGCCGAGACTGAGTTGAAGGACCAAAAGGAAAAGGTCAGCTACAGCATCGGCCTCGATATCGGCACCACCCTGAAACGGCAGTTGATCGACGTCAACGAAGAGCTGCTCGACGCCGGCATCAAGGATGGGCTCTCCGGCGGCAAGGCTCGCCTGACCGACGAACAGATGAAAGAAACCATGGCCACTTTCCAAAAAGAAATGCTCGCCAAGCAAGCCGCCGCCAAGAAGGCCACCGGCGAGAAGAACGCGGGCGAAGGCAAAAAATTCCTCGACGCGAACAAGGGCAAAGAAGGCGTCAAAACGACCGCGAGCGGTTTGCAATACAAGGTCTTGAAAGAAGGCACCGGCCCGCAGCCGAAAGCGACCGACACCGTCAAGGTCAACTATCGTGGCACCACCATCGACGGCACCGAGTTCGACAGCTCCTACAAGCGCGGCGAGCCGGCTTCGTTTCCGGTCAATCGCGTCATCAAGGGCTGGACCGAAGGTCTTCAGCTGATGAAGGTCGGCTCGAAATATCAGTTCGTCATCCCGGCCGATCTCGCCTACGGCGAGAAGGGAGCTGGCTCCGATATCGGACCGAACTCGGCTCTGCTCTTCGACGTTGAACTGATCGAGATCATGCCGCCAGCCACTCCGGCGCCGAAACCGGCCGCGACCGACGCGAGCAAGCCTGGCGCGATGATGTCGCCAAAACCTGGTACGGCGATGTCGCCCAAGCCCATGGCCCAGCCGGCCGCAAGCGCCTCGGCTTCCCCCTCGCCGATGGAGAAGAAGTAAGGTTTCCGCCGCCGCGCCGCACTTTTGCGGCGCGGCGTGCTCCCCAGAGCGAAGTCTTAGTTAACGCCTGCGATCGTTAGGCGCGGAGCGTCACTCCAGAGATCTTCCAGGCTGTAGAAGTCGCGCTTTTCGTGGTGGAAGACGTGCACGATCACCTGCAGGTAATCGAGCACGATCCATTGACTGGTCGGGAAACCGTCGACCGCGGTCGGCTTCACGCCGTGTTCCTGGCGGAGTCGCGCTTCGATCTCGCCCGCGATCGCTTTCAGGTGCGGCTCGGAAGTTCCCGAGCAGATGACAAAGAAATCCGTGAAGGTCGAAATCTCGCGCAGGTCCAGCACTACGATGCCTTCCGCCTTCTTGTCGGAGGCCAATTCGGCACAGGTTTTCGATAGTTCTTCGGGTTCGATTACTTTGTTCCCTGGTAGAGATTTTCCCGGCGGATGATTTGCTCGACCGCTTCGGGGACGAGATACCGAATGGATTGCCCGCTGGCAACCCGATTTCGGATCGTCGTGGCCGAAATATCGATTTTCCGACGGATCGCGGGGTAGGGGTATTCAACCCCGGTGCCCGAGCGATCCAGCACCACAAACTGAACCAGGCTGCGCAGATCCTCGAAGCGATGCCAGCTCTCCAGCTTGGCCAGGTTGTCTTCTCCGATCAGATAGAAAAAATCCGCCCCCGGATTTTCGGCCCGCAGTTGCTCCACCGTCTCCACCGTGTAGGAAGGTGGCGGGCGATCGATCTCCACGCGAGAGCCGGCAAAACCTGGCTCGCCCGCGATCGCCCAGGTCAGCATTTCCCAGCGCACCTCAGCCGCGACCGGCGTGAGATGAGTCTTGTGGGGCGATTGGGCCGCCGGGACGAAGACGACTTCCGCGAGGTGCAGCGATTCGAGCGCTTCGCGCGCGAGGATGAGGTGCCCGTGGTGAATCGGATCGAAACTCCCGCCGTAGATGCCGATCTTTTTCAATGGCTCCTCTACTAGAGCAGAATTGCCCGCTGCCGCGTCCAAATTCTGCCCGTCCCTGGCCTCCCGATTCATTTTTGGTTTCGCCCGCGGCGCATCGCTCTTAGGGTCTCGATGATGGGAAGCGCTTCACCGGGTCAATTGCTCCTCACCGGCGTCCCAGAAAAAAAAATCGATCGCGAAACCGCCGCCCTTTTCCGCAGAGTGCAGCCGGGAGGTTTCATCATCTTCGGGCGCAACATCGAGAGCGCCGTCCAGCTCCGGAAGTTGATTGACGATTTGCGCGACCTGAGCACGATCGAGCCGATCATCACCATCGACCAGGAAGGCGGTCGGGTCTCGCGCCTGCGCCTGATCGGCAACGAGCCACCCAACGCCCAGCAACTGCGCGACAAAGGCGATCTCGATCTCGTTAGGCAGCACGGCCTCCTCACCGGCCGGCTCCTTCGCCTCTTCGGCTTCAATCTCGATCTCTGCCCGGTCCTCGATATCTCCTTCGACGACAAAGCCGACAACTCGCTCCGCGGTCGCTGCTACGGCCGCGACGTCGCCGAAGTCGTTAGGCTGGCCGGCGTCTTCAATGACGCTCTGCGCGAGGAGGGGATCGCGAGCTGCGGTAAACATTTTCCCGGCTACTCCGCCGCTACCGTCGACGCCCACCATGACCTCCCGCTCATCGAGCGTACCCGAGAGGAGCTGGAAACCAACGAGCTCGCCGTCTTCCGCCAATTCGCCGGGCGTGTGGACAGCATAATGATCTGTCACGGCTGGTATCCGTGCTTTGAGCCGGAGAAAATGGCGGCCTCACTTTCGCGCCGCATCGTGACCGATCTATTGCGGGGCGAACTTGGCTTCGAAGGCCTGATCATGACCGACGACCTCGACATGGGAGCGATCCTGAATGAGTACGGCCTCGAAGAAACCATTCGCCGCGCCATTGGAGCGGGGAATGATCTCGCCATGATCTGCCACCGCGTGCCGGCGATCGAGGAAGCCCTCGGCTACATCGAGAAACTCCCGGCCGACCAGCTGGAAACCGCCCTCGGCAGCATCGCCCGTTTCAAATCCACGATGTCTCCACCGACAGAGTTCTCCGAACCCGTCTTCGCCGCCCTCAACGAAGAAATCTGGGACCTCCGCGTCGCCGTCCTCGGCGAAGAGCGTGCCAAGGAACTCAGTGTGGAGGACGGTAAGCGCTCGCCCGTTGAAACTTATTGATAATCGGGAGCTCTTATGACTGCGGCGAAGGTGCAATTTCGCGCGGACGGGGGCGGCTTTTCTCGCAGGCCCTAACGAGCGGGATGCTCAGGAGGGAGACCAGAGCCATGATGACAAAGGTGATCGTGTAGCCGTGAGCCGAGACGACCTGGCCCCCAACGGCTGAGGACCACGCCTCGCAGCCATTCGTCGCCGCCATGAAGGCGCTGAACTGCGTGGCCGCGAGCGGCGGCCGGCTCATGTCCATGAAGAAGGCATACGACGACGCTGTGAACAGCCCGATGCACAAATAAAGCCCCGTCAGAGTGATCGCGAACGCCGCCATGGCCGGCACGCCGGTGTGGTTTAAGGCCGCGAGGACAAGAACCGCGGCAGTGAACCCGACAATGCCGGTGATCACCGTACGCGCGTGCCCGAATTTATCTGCCAGGCTGCCCCCGAGCAGACCGCCGACGATCGTGGCCGCCACGATGGGCAGACCGAGCAGCCAGCCGATCGTCTCCTTTCTGATCCCGTGGTCGACGAGCATGGGACCAGCCAGAATGCCCGTAGTTTCAAAGGCCGCGCCTGCGGTGAGCGCAAACAACAAACCGAGCCAGGTGCTCTGCCGGCGAAAGATCCGCGCCGCGCCCTCGGGCCAGAATCCGCCGCTGGATTGTTGCCTGTCGGGCGCCTCCGGTTCGCGCATGAAGGCAACCGCGGCCATCGAAGTCCACACGCACGCCACCAGTGCGATGATGATCACGGGAAAGCCGACATGCGCCGACAAAACCAGCGTGCCTCCGCCGAAGACGCTTCGCCCGACGAGCATTCCCGCCTGCATTGCGCCATTCAGCCGGCCACGATCTTCGTCCGGCACGAGGCGCAGCGCGAGCG
>JALYOR010000207.1 GCA_030856765.1 Verrucomicrobiota bacterium
GCCGTGGACCGGACAGACTAACGAACAGAGATTGCAGCCGACGCATTCCTCCACCTTGATCTCGGGCACCGGCTTGCCCGGGACGCGGCCGGGGCCGAGTCCATAGCCAGCGGGATCAGCGAGCGCGATGGCTTGATGGGCGCCGTCTTCGCAGGCGATGTAACAGAGGTTGCAACCGATGCATTTCTCGTAATCGATCTCCGCAATGCGTTTGTAGTTGAGATTGAGCGTTTCCCATTTGCGGACGGTGTCGACCGCACGCCCGCGTAGGTCTTCGAGGCTCTTGAAGCCTTTGGAATCGAGGTAATCGTTCAGGCCGTCGATCATGTCTTCGACAATGCGAAAGCCGTAATGCATGACCGCGGTACAGACCTGGACGGTGGTGGAACCGAGCGCGACGAACTCGGCCGCGTCACGCCAGGTGGTGATGCCGCCGATGCCGGAAATGGGAAGGCCGACTTCGGGATCGGAGGCGCAGGATTGCAGCATGTTAAGCGCGATCGGTTTCACCGCCGGGCCGCAATAACCGCCGTGCGAGCTGAGCCCGTCGACAAAAGGTTCCGGCACGAAGGTGTCGAGGTTCACCTGCGTAATGCTGTTGATCGTGTTGATGAGCGAGATGGCGTTGGCGCCGCCGCGCTTCGCGGCACGGGCGGCGGAGGTGATGTCGGTGATGTTGGGCGTCAATTTCGCGATCACCGGGATGGTCGCGACTTCCATCACCCAGCCGATGATAGTCTGGGCGACGTCGGGATTTTGGCCCACGGCGGAGCCCATTCCGCGTTCGCACATGCCGTGGGGGCAACCGAAATTCAGTTCGATCCCATCCGCGCCGCAATCGGCGGAGCGCCTAACGAAATCGTGCCAGTTCTCGCGCGTGTCGACCATAAGAGAGGCGATGACGGCGTGGTTAGGCCAGCGTTTTTTCACCTCGGCGATCTCGCGGAAGTTGGTCTCCGGGGCGCGGTCGCTGATTAGCTCTATGTTGTTGAGGCCGGCCATGCGCATGTTGCCGTAATCGATCGAGGAATAGCGCGAGGAGACATTGCGAATCGGGTCGCCGATCGTTTTCCAAACGACGCCGCCCCAGCCGGCTTCGAAAGCGCGATGGGCCTGGTAAGCGGTATTGGCCGGCGGGCCGGAGGCGATCCAGAACGGGTTGGGGGATTTGATGCCGGAGAGGTTGGTGGAAAGATCAGCCATGGCTTACTCCTGATTATTGGAAGTGAGAGCGCTGGTGGCCGGTTCAGGATGCGAAGCAGGCGAGAGTTGCTCGTATTTCGCTTCCAGTTCCGGAACTCGAATCGGCGCGTCGAGACCGGAACCGAACGGGCCGGATGAGATTCCCCAGCGCGACGGCTGAATCGGGCCGACGACATTCTTTTTGCCGAAAAATTGATGGATTCCGCGCGCCGCTTTTTTTCCTTCGCCGACCGCATTGACCACCTCGCGTCCGCCGTTGGCGCAATCGCCGCCCGCGAAGACGTTAGGCAAACTCGTCTGCCCGCTGTCGAAATCGCGGACCATGGTGCCGTTGCGATTCATTTTCAGCTCCGGGAAAAGCTTCGTTAGCCAGGCACTCTGTTTTTGCTGACCCACCGCTTTGAGGATCATGTCGAATGGTTCGATGAACTCGGAACCGTCGATTTGTTCGAGCGATCCGCTGGCGTTGAAACGCGTCCGGGCGAGGCGCAGGCCGGCGACGTGTCCGTCTTTTTCGATCACTTCGACTGGCGCGTGGTGGAAGAGAAACGACGCGCCGTCTCGTTTCGCGAGATCGTACTCAAAGGCGTAGGCCGACATGTCGAGTTCGCTCCGACGATAGATCACAATCACTTCGGCAGCGCCAAGTCTGCGCGCTTGCGTGGCGGCATCGATCGCGGTGTTGCCGCAACCGATCACCGCCGCGCGCGCGCCAACCGGAATCTTGTCCAGCGGGTCGGTGTGGATCTGTTCGATGAAAGTCAGCGCGTCGACCACCTCCGGCAGTTCCTCGCCGGGAATCTGCAATGGTTGTCCGTCGCCGAGACCAACCCCGATGAAGATAGCGTCAAAGCCATCCAGTTCCTCGCGTTGCACGTCTTTGCCGACCTCGACTCCGCAGAAAAATTCGACGCCGAGCGACTTGACCAGCTCGACTTCCTCGAGGCTGACCTCGGGCTTCATTTTGTAATAAGCTATGCCGTATGTGTTGAGCCCACCGGCGTATTGTCTGCGCTCAAAAATGACCGCTTCGTGTCCGAGATGAGCGAGTTCGGCCGCGCAGCCCATCCCAGCCGGGCCGCCGCCGATAATCGCGACCCGTTTGCCGGATTTTTTCGCGGCTGGCTTCAGCACCGGGATTTTATTCTCGTAAACATGATCGGTCGCGTAGCGCTGCAGTCGCCCGATTTTGATCGGGTCGCTGTCGCGATCGAGCATCACGCAGGCGCCTTCGCACAGGACCTCGGTTGGACAAACGCGCGCGCAACTCGCGCCGAGGATATTGGCGGTGAGAATGGTTCGCGCGGCGCCGGTCACATTGCCGGTCATAATCTTCTTGATGAAGGCGGGAATATCGATGCCGGTCGGGCAGGCGGTGATACAGGGCGCGTCGAAACAGAAGAGGCAACGCGCCGATTCGACGACCGCTTGTTGTTCGGTGTAGGGGGGCGCGATGTCGGCGAGGTTGGCGGCGAGTTGATCGGCGTTTAGTTTCGGGCTCAGCGGCATTGGTTAGTCAGCCGCAACCTCTATGGTCGCGACGCGGGTCCGAGAGAAGCACTTTCGTTTAGTGACTGCAAGCTTTTCGGTAGGGCGGGTTAACCGAAGACTCAGCGAGTCGGTTGACACCCCCGCGCGACCTCATAGTTTAGGCCGTTAACTAATGGGAGCAGTGACCGCATATATACCTCACGAGACCGATGAAATGCGGGGCGACGCCGAGCGATTGGCGCACATCATCATGCAGATGCAGCGCTGTTTCGTCCTCAACCTCTCCAAGGAATTGGCGCCGGGAAACGTTTCGTTCCCGCAATTCTTTCTCCTGACTTATCTCGACCAGCAGGAGGTGCTCATGATGTCCGCGATCGCGCGGAAAATGGGCCACACCACCGCCGCCGCCAGTGGACTCGTCGCCCGGCTCGAAAATCTTGGTTATGTTATGCGTTCCCACGCCGCGGATGACCGGCGCAAAGTGATGGTCTGCATCACTCCGCGCGGGTCGGCGCTAGTCCGGCGCATCCGTGAAGAGATGGTCTGCAACCTGATGAAAATGATGTCTCACTTGTCCCCCAGTGAGCAGAAATCGTGGTTGCAGATTTACACCAAGATATACGATTACTGCCAAAATAAATGAGTCGTGATCGGGCGGGGCAGGCCCCCTTGACCGCCTTGCGTCGCAAGAGCTCCCGCCGCACGCGCATTTTTCCAAGCCAAAACTTCGCTCTGCCTCGCGGCAGCGTCGTGAGGCAAGACGAAGGATTTCCAAGATGCACTTTTTCCCAATATTTCGCCGACGATTAGTCGGCGGCTTGAGCTTGCTCGCGCTTTGCGCAACTGCCTTCGCCGGCAGTCAAACGAAGACCGAGGAATCGGTCGGGTCACTGCGCCGTTTCACTCTGCACCAGGCGATCGAGACGGCTTTCCAGCGCAACCCCGATATCCTGCGCGCGCGCCAGGAAATCCGGCGGACCAAAGGCGTGCAGATCGAGGTGCTCTCGCAGGCTTTGCCGCATCTCGATGCTACCGCGGCTTTCAATTACACCGATCCCAGCCTGCGCGGAGGCAGCGGCAGCTCTTTCCTCACCACCACCACGACCGGCGGGACGCCGGCGCCTGTCCCCACGGCCACGCCACTGCCGACCGCGACACCCGGCACCACGACTACCACGGTCTTCAACTCTTCCGGCCTGACCGATTATTCCTACAATCTTCGCCTGGCCGCTTCACAGCTTCTCTATAATGGTTCGGTCATTCCGGCCATCCGCGGCGCGGGGGCTTCCCAAGATGTGAGCATTTATGGGCTGCGGGACACTATCGACCTTGTCATCGCCACCGTCCGGCAGCAGTTCTACCAGGTCATTTTGAACAAGGCGCTCATCGCCGTGCAGGAGGAATCGGTCAGCTTGCTCGAGAGCCAGTTGAAGGATCAGCAGAATCGCTTCGAAGCTGGGACGGTGCCGCGTTTCAACGTCCTCCAGGCCGAGGTTGCACTGGTCAACCAACAGCCGGCCCTGATCACGGCCCGGAATAATTTCCGCATCGCTCAGCTACAGCTCGCGAAAACCATCGGGCTCGACTTCGATCCTCGTCGTGGGGACAAGCCGCCGCTCGAATGTATCGGCGAGCTGAGCTTCACGCCGCGCGCGATCCCGCTGCCGGTCGCGATCGAATTGGGCAAGGAACGCCGGCCGTTCCTGAAACAGCAGCGCTCCAACATTCTGGTGCAGGTCGCGGGTCTGCAGGGTGCCTTTGCCGGCATCCAGCCGACCTTGAGCTTGAACGGCGGTTACGCCTTCGAGAGTTCGCAGTTTTCCAGCAACCTCCGCGATGTGGCGGAAGGCTGGTTCTTCGGTGTGACCGGGAGCTGGGCCATCTTTGACGGACTCGAAACAGTCGGGCGGGTGAAGCAGGCGCGCGCCACTCTCAGCCAGGCCAAGATTACCTACGACGACGCCGTTCGGCAGGTGGAACTCGAGATCCAGCAGGCCTATTCCAATCTTCAGCAGGATCGCGAGCTCTACGAGAGCCAGTCGAAAAACGTCGACCAGGCGCACGAAGCGTTGCGTCTCGCGAGTGCGCGGCTCGGCGTCGGCGCCGGTGTGCAATTGGACGTCTTAAATGCCCAGGTCGCGCTCACCCAGGCGCAGTCCACCCGTCTCTCCGCACTCTTCAGTTACAATGCCGATCTCGCGGAATTCGATCGCGTGACTGCGACCGACACCATCTACCACGACGACTTCGACGATCCGATGATGCGCCGCCGCGGCGAGACGAAGATGACCAAGACGACCGTCACGACGAAAAAGCGGAAGATCGAATCGAGCGGGAAATAGTTCGCGCGATGCCCGCGGATGCGATTAGTCCGGAAGCGGTGGAGTTTTTTCCCGCGCTCGCGGAGTTGCCTTTCGTTAGGCACGGTTTCGTCGGCCGCTTGCCCGGGATCGAGGTCGCGACCGATCGGACGGAGGCCCTGGCCCGGTTGGATAAAGCCCATCGCCGCACGCGCGACGAGCTTGGGATGGGAAATTTTCGCTTCGCCACCGCCGAGCAGATCCACGGCAGCCACGTTGCGGTGATCGATGCGCCGCTCGCCGAGGATCGCTGCTTCGACGGGGCCGACGGGCTGATCACCAATCAGCCTAAAGTGGTGCTGGGCATTTACGTGGCGGATTGCGGTGCGGTCTTCCTCGTCGATCCGGTCCGGCGCTGCCTCGGCTTGGTTCATTCGGGAAAGAAAGGGACTGAGCTGGGAATTGTTTCCCACGTGATCGGAGAGATGCGGGAGTGTTTTGGGACGACTCCGTCGGATCTGATCGTGCAGTTGAGCCCCTGTATCCGCCCACCAAACTACGAAGTGGATTTTGCCGGCGAGATCGTGCGGCAGGCGCGCGCCGCGGGTGTCAAGCAGGTGCACGATGCCGGGAGTTGTACGGCGGTTGATTTGGAACGTTATTACTCGTATCGGGCCGAGAAGGCACGTACGGGCCGCATGCTGGCGCTGCTGGCTTTAGTTTCCGATTGACGGGAACGAGTCTTCCCTGCTAGTCGTTAGGCAAATGAAGCGCTGGCAATTTATTTGCTTGCTCACCATCGGCGTGGCCTCCGTTTGCCTTAGTTTGGTCACGATTGTCTTTGCGCGTGAGAATCGGAAACTCCAGGCCGCCATCCAGGAGCAGCAGGTTATTATCAACAAGGGCACCTTGAGCCAGCAAATCGGAGTCAATCTCCTTCGGGAGATGGCGACGGTCGCCCAGACGGATGACAAGATGCGCGAACTGCTCCGGGCCAACGGCTACAACCTTTCGACTCAGCCGATCCCGGCGCCGAGCCCCTAACGATGGACCAGGAACCCCACATCCCGCCCGTCACCACCTATCAGACGTCGACCTATCACGGTTTTTGGCCGGTCGTGCTCATTGGTTTGAGTCTCTTGCTCATTTTCGCCTGGGAGATCCGGGTCAACATTTCGACCCGGCAAAGCGCCCGGCAGATGCAGGAAAAACAGGTGCGCGTGGTCGATCAGGCGCAACAGGTGCAGAGCGGGCTGGAGAAGCTGGTGCGCGGGCTGGTCGATCTGGCCAAAACCGACGATGAAGCGAAGAAACTGGTCACGAAATTTGGAATTAAAGTGAACGACCCCACGGTTCCGACGAGCACCCCGGCGCCCTAACGACTAATCCCGCGTGCGGCGCAGGCCGCAGATCCCGCGCTTCCTGGCCGCGGCCACGAAGTCGAAGAAAGCCTGCGCTGGTTCGCGCCAGTTTCTTTCCTGCGCCTGCGCCAGGGCCTGGCTCACATTCAAGCCGCTTTCGTAGAGGAGCCGAAAGGCCGCTTTGATTTCCGCCCGATCTTCCGCGCTGAAAGCGGCGCGGCGCAAGCCCACGACGTTCAGTCCCACCACCTTATTAACGCCGGCCGCTGCCACGTAAGGCGGCACATCTTTGCCGAAACCGGATGTGCCCTGGGTGATGGCGAGCCGGCCGACTCGCACGAATTGATGAAATACGCAGCCGCCGCCGAGGAAAGCGCCGTCCTCGATCGTGACGTAGCCGCCGAGCAGGCCATTGTTCGCGATGATCACTTTGTTGCCGATGGCGCAGTTGTGCCCGAGGTGGGCGCCGGCCATGAGGAAATTATGATCGCCCATGCGGGTGACCGAGCCGGCGGCCGTCCCACGATGGATGGTGACATGTTCGCGGATCGTATTGCCATTCCCGATCACGACCGCACTCTGAGTGCCGGCCTTGAAACTCAAGTCCTGGGGCCACCCGCCGATGACCGCGCCAGTTCCAATCCGATTGTCTGTGCCCAGCCGCACCGCGCCCTCGAGGACGGCGTGTGCTTGCACGATCGTGCGCGCCCCGATCTCGACTTCGCTCCCGACGCAGGCATAAGGGCCGATCTCCACTTCCTCGCCCAGACGCGCGGCCGGATCGACGAGGGCGGTCGGGTGAATCTTCACAGCACTCCCATTTCCTTGAAACTGAAATAAGGCAACCGCCCCTCGGCCGGCGCGCCGATAATGACGTGATCGAGCAACTTGATCTGGAGCAGCTCGGCCGCTTCCCGCAAGCGTCTCGTGAGGCTATGATCGGCCTGGCTGGGCGAGGGGTCGCCGGAGGGATGGTTGTGGACCACGATGATCGCGTAGGCGGAATAGATGAGGGCCGGCCGAAAGACGTCGCGTGGGTGGGCGATGCTTTCATTGACGCTGCCTAACGAGACGTCCTCGACCCGGATGAGATTGTAGCGCGTGTCGAGCAGGATGGTGCGCAGCGATTCTTTGTGCAGCGCGCGCATCTCGGATCCGAGCAAGTCGTAAACCTGTTCCGGCGTCTCGATTTTCTGGCGGTTGAAAATCTCGCGGGCCAGCCGCTGGCCGAGCCCGAAAGCCGCCGCCAGTTGCGCGGCCTTGGCCGGGCCGATGCCTTTGATTCTAGCCAGCTCCCTGACCGTACAGCGGCTGAGTGCGCCTAACGAACCAAATTCCTTGATCAACTGCCGCGCTACTTCGATCGCGTTGGCGCCTTCCATGCCGGTCCGGAGAAGGATGGCGATTAACTCGGCGTCGCTCAGTGCGCTCGCGCCGCGCTCGGCCAATTTCTCCCGCGGCCGATCGTCCACCGGCATCTCGCGGATTTTCAGGGGCATCGCCAAGCGGGGATTCTAGCTGCGCAGCTGGTCGAGCAACTCGCGCAACGCCTCGCCGAGGCCGAAAAGCGAGTCGATGTACCGATTCGTGGCGAGAGGCGCAAGTTCGGCCTGAGCTTCGCCGATCAACTCCGCCGCCGTCTCGATGGTCTTGTCGAGCGCACCGTCGGTGGGCGAGTTTTGCAGCAACGCCGTGACCTCTTCGAGCTTTCCTTCCAGGACTAGCGTGCAGCAGCGTTCGCGGTCGAAAGCCGTGGCGGACTCGAGCAGGATCAAAACGGGCAGAGTCAGCTTCCCCTTGCGCAGATCAGTCCCGAGCGTCTTGCCGGTTTCGGCTTCGGTCCCCGCGATGTCGAGGCAGTCGTCGTAAATCTGATAGGCGGTGCCGATCTTGGCCCCGAAGCTCTCGAAGCGCACCACGTCCTCATCGGGTGCGCCGCTTATGACCGCTCCGAGCTCGGCCGCGCAGGCGAAGAGTGAGCCGGTTTTCATTCCGATGATCCGGAAGTAATCGTCGCGCGAGAGTTGCAGATCGAAGCGCCGCTGGGTCTGGATCATTTCACCCGAACAAACCTCGGTCGCGGTTCGCGCGATGGTGCGGCTGATGTTGGTGTCGTCGAAGTCGGTTGCGAGATTGAGGGCGTGGGAGAAAAGCACGTCACCGAGCAGGACGCTGAGCGAATTCCCCCAGCGGGCGTTGACCGTTGGTTGCGAGCGGCGCCGTTCCGCGTCGTCCATGATGTCGTCGTGCACGAGCGTGGCGAGGTGGATCAATTCCACGATGACCGCGAGATCGAGGTGGCCGGAAACCAGGGTGCCGGTGGCGCCGCCGCTCAGGAGAGCGAGAAGAGGCCGCAGACGCTTGCCGCCGCCGCCGATCGCATAAGCCACGTAACCTTCAATCGCCGGGTCGAACTCCGCGGTCTGCGCGGCGATCCGGCGGTCGACTTCTTCGAGCTGCGTTTGGACCGGTTCAAAGACGCGACTCAGCGGACCCGCCACCCCGTTGGCGGTAGCGGCTGAGTTCGCGGAGATTTTCACAAGCGCAGGATAGAAGGTGGGCTTTTAAAGTCAAAGCTCCGCGCAGGCAAGTTACCAGCGGCGCAGCCAGGCGTCGGTTCCGTATTTTTCGGCCGCCAGCTCCGCCGCACGGTGCAGGACCGGTAGCGGCATGGCCCCCTGCTCGACTTTTGCGCAGAGAGCTTCGGCGAATCGATCCCGGAATGTCGCCGATAATCCGGCCAATTGGATGCTGCCCTGGTGGAGAAACCCGGCGCGCGTCCGGCGCTGGGCGGCGCCAGCGACCTTGCGACCTTCGAGGAGAAGATCGTCGCGCACTGGATTGGCAAAGCAGGCATCGGAGATCTTCGGCGCGGCCGTCTTCGCCAGCTCCGTCTCCCTTCCTTCCCCGAAGAGCGCGGCGCGGATCGCATGATGCAAGGCCGAGTAGATGGCTGAAGGGCCCTGAGTGGAGACGGGATCGCCCGTGGGCGTGACCAGCGAGTAGGTGAGATCGTCGCCGTGCGGGACGCTCCCGCCACCGGTCCAGCGCCTCACGAGTTCGCGGCCTGTCGCTTCGGTCACGACCTCGTCGAATTTCCCGAAATATCCAAACGAGAGCGACGGCCGACGCCAACCGTAAAAGCGAAGAATCGGTTGGTCGCAGGACTCGAGGAGCGCTTCGTCGATCGCCATGTTCAGCGCCGCGCTGCCCGGCTCGCGATCATCGAGAACGAGCAGACGTTCAAACAGCATCGGCCACGATCTGCTCGAGCGCCGCGCGCGGATCGGGCGCCGCCGTGATCGGTCGCCCGATGACGAGAAAATCCGCGCCCGCCTTGAGCGCTTCGGCCGGGGTCGTGGCGCGTTTTTGATCGTTCGCCGCCGCGCCGGCCGGACGAATTCCCGGCGTCACAATTTTGATTTCCGCGCCAAGCGCCCGCCGCAGCGCAACCAACTCCAGCGGACTCGCCACCAATCCGCCGACGCCGTAATCCGCGCCGAGTTGAGCTAAACGCATCACCTGTTCTTCCACCGACGAGGTCACACCGGTTTCGCGCAGAGTGGATTCGTCGGAGCTGGTCAGGACGGTCACCCCGAGCAGGAGCATTTCGGTTGGAGCCGCCTCGACTGCGGCCTCGATCATCGTGCGTCCACCGCTCAAATGGATGGTGAACATTTCCACCCCTAACGAACCGGCGCTCTCGACCGCGCGGCCGACCGTGTTCGGGATGTCGTGCAACTTAAGGTCGAGAAAAATGCGTCCGCCGAGATCGCGCACCGCCCGCACGATCTCTGGTCCGGCGACGGTGTAGAGT
>JALYOR010000208.1 GCA_030856765.1 Verrucomicrobiota bacterium
CGTCCCGAACGCCGAGCGAATCTTTTACCTCGCACAGGCGTTCCAGGACGGGATGTCGATCGAGGAAGCGTTCGGCCTGACGAAAATCGATCCCTGGTTTCTGCGCAACATCGCCCAGGTGGTGGAGGAGGCCGGTGCCTTGCAGACCCATGCAGGGAGCGAGATCGATCTGCGCCGGGCGAAAAAGCTCGGGTTCTCCGATCGGCAGCTGGCCTCATTGTCAAAGGTGACCGAGGCAGAGATACGAGAGCAGCGAAAAGCAAAGGGCGTCGTTCCGACCTACCGCCTGGTCGACACCTGCGCCGCGGAGTTCGAGGCCTACACGCCCTACTACTACTCCACCTACGGCGACGAGAACGAGGTGCGCCCGAGCACGAAACGCAAAATCATGATCCTGGGCGGCGGCCCCAACCGCATCGGGCAGGGCATCGAGTTCGATTACTGCTGCGTGCACGCCGCCTTCGCCCTGCGCGAGCTCGGGATCGAGACGATCATGGTTAACTCCAACCCGGAAACGGTTTCGACCGACTACGACACGAGCGACAAACTCTACTTCGAGCCGCTCACGCACGAGGACGTGCTTAACATTTACGAACAGGAGAAACCGGAGGGTGTCATCGTGCAGTTCGGCGGTCAGACCCCGCTCAACCTGGCGGCAGGGTTGAAGGCCGCGGGCGTCCCGATCATTGGCACGCAGCCTGAGAGCATCGAGCTGGCGGAAGACCGGAAACTGTTTGCCGAGATGCTCGACCGGCTCGGGTTGCGCCAGACGCCGAGCGGCTCGGCTGTGAGCGAGGACGAAGCGGTGGCGATCGCCGAGCGCATCGGCTACCCCGTGCTCGTCAGGCCGTCGTTCGTGCTGGGCGGGCGCGCGATGGAGCTGGTTTATCACCCAGAAGACCTGCGCCGCTACATGCAGAGCGCGATCGAGGTCAGCCCGGAGCGGCCGGTCCTGGTCGATCGCTTTCTCGAGGATGCGATCGAAGTGGACGTCGACTGCATCGCCGACGGCGAGACCGCGGTGATCGGTGCCATTATGGAACACATCGAGGAGGCCGGCATTCACAGCGGCGACAGCGCCTGCGTCGTTCCGACCTTCTCGCTCTCTCCCGCCATCCTGGCAGAGATCGCCTCTGCCACCAAGGCAATGGCGCGTGAACTCCATGTCCGCGGCCTGATGAACGTACAGTTCGCGGTCAAGGACGAGAAGCTTTACGTCCTCGAGGTCAACCCGCGGGCCTCGCGCACCGTTCCTTTTGTGAGTAAGGCGATCGGCCTCCCGCTGGCCAAGCTGGCGGCCAAGGTTATGACCGGGATGTCGTTAGGTGAAGTCGGCTTCACCGAGGAGATCGTGCCGCCGCATTATTCGGTCAAAGAAGCCGTCTTCCCCTTCCTTCGTTTCGAAGGGATTAATATTTCGTTAGGCCCGGAAATGAAGTCGACCGGCGAGGTGATGGGGATCGACGCCGATCTGGGGCTGGCCTACGCCAAATCGCAGCTCGCCAGCCAATGGCCGCTACCGCGGGCAGGCAGCGTCTTTATCAGCGTCAAAGACAGCGACAAACAAAATGTTATCGCGGTGGCGCGCGAATACGCCGCGCTCGGTTTCGGGATCGTCGCGACGGAAGGCACGGCCGCCGCGCTCACTGCCGGCGGGGTGGAGGTCACGACCGTTTCCAAAATCGGCGCCGGCCGTCCGAACGTACTCGACCTGGTCAAAAACGGGCAGATCCAGTTCATCATCAACACCCCGAGCGGCAAGACCCCGCGCAAGGACGAAGTCAAAATCCGGACCGCCGCGCTGAGCGAGCGGATCCCGATCATGACCACGCTCCGCGCCGCGAAAGCGAGCGCCGAAGGCATTCGCTCCCTGCAAAAAGGCCCGATGACGGTGAAAAGCCTGCAGGAGTACCACGGCACGTCTCGTTAGGTCGGGGCGTGGCCCTCCCGCAGCTTTGCGAAACGACCGGGAACGATTCAACGTGCGATAGATCCATGATGTCGTCGCCCGGTGAGCTCTTCATGAAGTGGCCGCTCCTGCGTCAGATCTTCGAGCGCAAGGACGGCAACGGGCTCGAGTCGATGTCGGATAAAACGCGAGAGATGCACGCGCGGACGGACGACGCCGAGGTCGCGCGCTCCATCTGCCCCTATTGCGCGGTCGGCTGCGGGCAGCTCATTTACCACAAGAACGGCAAGCTGGTTTCGATCGAGGGCGACCCGGAAAGCCCGATTAGCCAGGGCAATCTATGCCCGAAAGGCGCGGCCTCGTTCCAACTCCTGACTCACGACCGCCGCGAAACGGCCGTGAAATACCGCGCGCCCGGGGCGAAGACCTGGCGCTCGCTTTCCCTCGAGCGCGCAATGGAGATGGTGGCCGACCGGGTCTGGGAAACGCGCCGGCGCACGTTCGTTAGGGAGCAAGAGGGGAAGATCATCAACCAGACCCAGGGCCTCTGCCATCTCGGCGGTGCCACGCTCGACAACGAAGAGAATTATCTGATCAAGAAACTCTTTACCGGAGGCCTGGGCATGGTGTGCGTGTCGAACCAGGCCCGGATATGACATAGCAGCACGGTGCCCGGTCTGGGCACCTCCTTCGGCCGGGGCGGAGCTACGACCGCGCAACAAGATTTGGCCCGGTCAGATTGCATTCTGATCGAAGGCTCGTCCATGGCCGAGGCCCACCCGGTCGGCTTTCGCTGGGTCATGAAGGCAAAGGGAAACGGTGCCACCATCATCCACGTCGATCCGCGCTTTTCCCGCACCAGCGCGCTGGCCGACATCTGGGTCCCGATCCGGGCCGGGACGGACATCGCTTTCCTCGGCGGGCTCGTCAGGCACGTCCTTGAGAACGAACTTTATTTCCGCGAATACGTTCTCCATTACACCAACGCGCCCTGTCTTCTGCGGCCGGAGTTTCGCGACACCGAGGAAGGCGAGAGCGGTTATTTCTCGGGCTGGAACGAAGAGAAACGCGCCTACGACAATGAAAGCTGGCTTTATCAGGGCGACGGACTGAGTTACCCGGAAAAAGACTTTTCCCTGCAGGATCCGCGCTGCGTTTTCCAAACCCTGAAACGCCATTTCGCGCGCTACACCCCGGAAATGGTGCAGGAAGTCTGCGGTATTTCGCCCGTGCTCTTCCACAAGGTGGCTGACGCCCTAACGAGCGCTTCCGGCCCGGAAAAGACGGCCGCGATCTGCTACGCGGTCGGCTGGACGCATCATTCCAAGGGCGCGCAG
>JALYOR010000329.1 GCA_030856765.1 Verrucomicrobiota bacterium
GCGTCGAGGTTCGCGAGATCACCTTGAGGTCTCCGATCTTGGCCAGGCGCGTGAGAATTTCATCCTGAATGCCGTCGGCGAAAAAGGCGTTCTCCTTATCCGTGCTCAGGTTCTCGAAAGGCAGCACCGCGATCGACTTCGCCGACGCCGAGGAAGAAGTCGCACCTTTTGGTCCGAGCAGTTGCCAACCGAGCAGCGCAGTAGCGATCAACCCGACGACCACGACAAAGGCGACAAACTTTCGCCGACTCCACTGCGGGATTTTATCGTTAGGCGAAACGTTCTCGGTTCGCTTCATCCCGGCAGGCGTCATTTCAAAGGCCCAGGCGATGACGAGCGCAATCGGGAAACCGAGCAAAGTGACCACCACCACCACCGTGGTCAGGCTCTCGGGCAGATGCAGCGCCGGGACGATCGTGTCTGCGACCTGCATGATCAGCCAGGCCACGACGCCATAGCCGACCGCAACCTTGTAAACGTTGCGTCGTTTCAGCTCAGCAAAAAAATTGCGCGGACCCATGATAAGCGCGGCCCTGCAGGCTGGCCGCCAATCGCTCCTATCCTGTTATCATTTCACTTCCTTCGGCGCGAGAGCAGCGGCGACTTCAATGGTAAACGGTGGCCGGCTCCAGACCTTCGAGCATTTTCTGGAAACGCGGATCCTGTCGCAACGGGTCCCATTCCCAGCTCGAGCGCAGGTGAGCGAGCGTGATGCGTTCCGCGGACGGGGTGGTGAGGAGGCGGGAAAGCAATGTCACGGCCTGATCCACCTCGCCGGTCTGCGCGTAAACGAAAGCCAGATTCGCCGCGTAAAGAGGGCCGGCGACCGCATCCTTGCTCTCCGGGCGAAGCTCGACCGCGCGGAGCGCTTCGGCGATCGCGCTCTCCTTGCGCCCAAGCATTGCCTGGAGTCTTCCGAGGTCGGCGTGGAACTTTGGATCCTCGGGATGCTCGCTCACCCCGGTCTCGTAGATTGGCCAGGCCGATTCGAAAAAGGTCCGCGCCGCCTCCACGTCGCTTTGCGCGAACGCGATGCAACCTTCGTAGAATTCCTTCGGCCCGAAGACGGCGAGTTCGTTCGCGGGCCAGTCAGGAATGACTTTCGCAGCGGCCCCGAAGTCGCGCGCCAACATGGCGTAATCCCAGCGCGCCCAAAAGGAACCCGGCTTGGTCTTCATCGCTGCGGGCAGGTGTTCCAGGGTCGCCGTGGCCAGGGAAGGATTTCCGCTCTGGGCAAATTGCGTGTAGGCGAAGCCAAGCCAGCCATCGATGAGTTGCGGATCGAGTTTCAAACCAGCCGCGAAAGCTTCGTTCGCAGCCGCCCACTGGCGCAGGGCGCGTAGGGTATCGGGCGCGCCGTCGAAGTGCGCGCGCCGCGGGTCGAGCTCGCGGGCGCGGGCGAAGGCGGAGAGTGCGTCGCGCCAGCGCCCCTGGCGTCGATAAACGAAGCCGGAAAAATCGAGCACCTCGGAATTGTTAGGCAAGGCCGCGCCCGCGATTGCCAGCTCCCCAAGAGCCTTCTCGTAGTCGGCCTCGAGCCGGTAAAAACAAAGCGCCAGAGCGAGATGCGCTTCGCCCAGAGGAGGCGCGAGCCGAAGTGCTTCGTCGGCCAGAAGTCGCGCCCGGGTTTTTCGCTGCGGTTCGCGTCCGACGAAATACATCAGGCTGTTGAGCATCGAAGCGCGCGCCCGGGCCAGGGCAAATCCCGGATCGAGCGCGATGGCCCGGGAAAAAGGCTCGTCGGCCCGCACGACGTCCTCCCGACGCGGCGACGTAGACCGCCTCGTTCGCCTGCAGATAAAGAAGATAGGCCTGGGAGTTGTCGGTTGGTTTGGCCGCGAGCCGCGCCTTTTCTTCCGGCGCCAGTTTGGCCTGGAGCTGCGCGGCGATGGAACGGGCGATGTCGCTCTGGATGGCGAAGACATCGGCCAGGTCGCGATCATAGGTTTCCGCCCAGAGGTGGGCGTCGGTGCGAGCATCGATGAGCTGGGCGATCACGCGCACTTTACCCGCGTTGCGCTGCACGCTGCCTTCGAGCAGATGGGCGACGCCGAGTTGTTTCCCGATCTCACGCAGGTTGCGCGTGGTTCCGGTGCGGTATTGCATCACGCTCGTGCGGCTGATCACTTTCAAGGCGGCTATCTTGGCGAGGTTGGTCAGGATCTCGTCCTGGATTCCATCGGCGAAATAGGCGTTGGCTTTCTCCTCGCTCAGGTTCTCGAAAGGCAGCACCGCGATGCTCTTCTCCGGTATACCGGATTCGGCCGGCGTGGGGGTGAAAGGCGCGGGAGCGGCGGGCGGGAGTGGCCGCTGCGGCGGGGAATTCTGGTAGAAAAGCACGATCCCGAAAATCGTCGCGCCTAACGACACCAGCAGGATGAAAAGGGCCGGCCAGGGGATCTGCCGCTTGGCTGCGGGGGCGTCTCGGAGCTTCTCGGGCAGCGCCGGGTTGCCGAGGTCGTCGCGGTAGAGATTGACCAGACCGAGGCGGACGCCATGCTTCACTTCGCATTCGCCGATGTCATGCAGGAAGGGCTGCCAATGCCGGTATTGCGCGAGATCATCGGCCGCGGTTTCGAGAGCAGGATGTGCCCGGCGTCGCCGCAATCCATCACTC
>JALYOR010000225.1 GCA_030856765.1 Verrucomicrobiota bacterium
GACATCGAGGCCGATGCCGCCGGTGTCCATGCCGTGCGCGGGCAACCTCCGAGCGTGCATGCGGTCGGCGTCTGCCAGCAGCGCGGAGTCGATATCTCGTCCTTCCGCAGCCAGCCGCTCACCGCCACCCTGGTCGATCGCGCGACGCATATCTTTGCCATGACCGGCTCGCACATCGAGACCATCCACATGTTCTTCCCCCAGAGTGCCGACAAGACTTTCCTGCTGCGCGAATTTGAAGAATCCGGCGCGACCTGCTGGCGGGATTTGCCCGACCCGATCGGGATGGGATTCGGCGTTTACCACGAGTGCGCCGACAGCATTGAGAAGGCTTTACCGAGCGTGCTCGCGTTCGTAGAACAAACTGAATTGGCCGTGCCCCGTCATGCGGTCGGGAGCGCCGCGGCCGCCACCAATATGCCTCAACATCTCGAATCCGACGCCAGCGACCAACCCCCGCCAACCACCGGCGGCCCGCTCCGCCAGGTCGATCCTGAAATTGCCGAGGCCATTGCCGAAGAAGAACGCCGCCAGCGTGAGAACATCGAGCTCATCGCCTCGGAGAACTTCACCAGCCGCGCCGTGATGGAAGCGCAGGGCTCCTGCCTGACGAACAAGTATGCCGAAGGCTACCCGGGCAAACGCTGGTACGGCGGATGCGAGAACGTCGACGTCGTTGAACAACTCGCGATCGATCGCGCGCTCAAGCTTTTCGGTTCCGAACACGTCAACGTGCAACCGCACAGCGGCGCGCAGGCCAACATGGCGGTCTACTTCGCGGCCATCAAACCGGGCGACCGCATCCTGACGATGAACCTCGCCCACGGCGGCCACCTCACCCACGGACATCCGGCCAATTTCTCCGGAAAACTCTACGAGGTCACCCAGTACGGCGTCAGCGAGACGACCGAGCAGATCGACTACGACGCCCTCGCCAAGCAAGCCGAGGAAGTCCGCCCGAAACTCATCACCGCCGGCGCCTCCGCCTACCCGCGCTTCATCGATTTCAAGCGGATGCGCGAGATCGCCGATGCCGTTGGCGCCCTCCTCTTCATCGACATGGCGCACATCGCCGGTCTCGTCGCCGGGGGCGAACATCCGAGCCCGGTCCCACACGCTCATTTCGTCACCACCACCACCCATAAGAGCCTGCGCGGACCGCGCGGCGGCATCGTCCTTTGCCAGGAACAATTTGCCAAAGCGATCGACTCCTCCGTTTTCCCCGGCGTGCAAGGCGGCCCGCTCATGCACGTCATCGCGGCCAAAGCCGTCTGCTTCCACGAAGCGCTCCAGCCGGGCTTCCGCGACTATCAGCGCAAGGTCGTTGTGAACGCCAAAGCTCTCGCGGCCGGCGTCGCAAAGCACGGCTTCCGCATCGTCTCCGGCGGCACCGACAACCACCTTATGCTCGTCGATCTGCGCCCGAAAGAGATCAACGGCAAAGACGCGCAGAACGTCCTCGACCGCGCCGGCATCACGGTAAACAAAAACGCCATTCCGTTCGACACCTACCCGATCTTCAAGCCGGGCGGCATCCGCCTCGGCACCCCGGCCGTCACCACGCGCGGGATGAAAGAAGAAGAAATGCTCGAGATCGGCGACCTCATCGCCGAAGCGCTCCTCGGCCGCGAGGACGAGACCGTGATCGCGAACGTGCGCCAAAAAGTCCAGCAGTTGACGAGAAAATACCCGCTCCCGGGATAAGCGTCGCCCGCGCTCTGCTCCTCTGTCATGCCGAACCGGCGAAGCGCGGTGAGGGCAGCGGCATGCCGCTTTTTTGTTTTACCAATCAGCCGTCTATCTGCGTAGGTTTGGCTACCAGATGACCGACAAGCAGCAGTCCAATCCTCTTCGCGAAGGCCTCTCGAACAAGGCCGTGCCGCAACCGTGCGCGATCGTGATCTTCGGCGCCACCGGCGACCTGACGCATCGCAAACTCGTGCCCGCCCTTTATAACATCGCCGCCGATGGCGAGCTGCCGCCGGCGGTAGCGGTGGTCGGTTTCGCCCGTCGCCCAAAGACGGATGACGAATTCCGCGCCGAGATGGAAGAAGCAACGAAGAAGTTTTCCCGCCAGACGGTCCGCGACGAGGTCTGGGGCGAGTTTGCGAAGTCGCTCTACTATCACCAGAGCGAGTTTGCCGATGAGGCCGGCTACGAAACGCTGGCCAAGCGGCTCGATAAACTCGACCAGGAAAGCGGAACGCGCGGCAACCGGCTTTTCTATTTTGCGGCCGCGCCCGATCAATTCGAGACGATTATCCAGAACCTGAAGAAGGCGGGTTTGAACAAGGCGCCTAACGGCGGCTGGGCGCGGGTGATCCTCGAGAAACCGTTCGGGACCGATCTGAAGTCGGCACGGCACCTGAACAAGGTGGTGCAGAATTCTTTCTCCGAAGATCAGACTTACCGGATCGATCACTTCCTCGGGAAAGAGACGGCGCAGAACATTTTGGTCCTGCGATTCGCGAACGCGATCTTCGAGCCGCTTTGGAATGAGCGCTACATCGATCACGTCCAGATTACAGCGGCGGAGACGTTAGGCGTGGAGAATCGCGCCGGATACTACGAAGGCGCGGGCGCTTTGCGCGACATGGTGCAGAATCATTTGCTGCAACTGCTTTGCCTGGTTGGGATGGAGCCCCCGACCGATCTCGGCGCGGACAGCATTCGCGATGAGAAAGTGAAGGTGGTGCGATCGCTCCGGCGTTTCAAGGAAGACGAGGTGCGAGCCGATGTGGTGCGCGGTCAATACGTCGAGGGGGCGATCGCGGGGAAATCGGCGGCGGCTTATCGGAAGGAGAATGGCGTCGATCCCGAGTCGCACACGGAGACGTTCGTCGCACTCCGCGTGCTGGTGGATAATTGGCGCTGGGCCAACGTGCCGATCTACGTGCGGGTCGGCAAACGGCTGCCGAAATCCGGGACGGAGATCTCGGTCCACTTCAAGCAAGCGCCGCAGGTTTTGTTTAACCGCGAATCGCAATCGATCGACCAGAACGTGCTCGTGATTCGGATTCAGCCGGACGAAGGAATTTCGCTCCGAATGCAGGCGAAAGTGCCGGGAACGAGTTTCCGGATCGAGTCGGTGAAGATGGATTTTCATTACGGAACGTCCTTCGGCAAAGCGAGCCCGGAGGCTTACGAACGGCTCTTGCTCGATGCGATGGCCGGCGACGCCACGCTCTTCGCGCGCCGCGACGAAGTGGAGCAGGCGTGGGCGTTCATCGACACGATCGAGGAAGCCTGGGCGGCGAAAAAGGGCGCACCGAAACTGTGCACTTACCCGGCCGGCTCGTGGGGACCGGAGGAAGCGGACGAACTGCTGGCGCGGGACGGGCGCAGCTGGAGGCGCCTGTGAGTGCGCCGGCGATTGTAGGGCGACCGCTCCGGTTGCCCAGATTCTTCGGAGGCAAACTGGGCAGGCGAAGCGCCCGCCCTACAACTCACCATGCCCGCCGGCACTGACACTTTCACCCCTGGCTTGCCGGTCGAGGTCGGCCAGATCGCGCGGGAACTGAAGAACCTTTGGGACGCGGGCGACGGCGTGATGACGCGTGCCTCGCTCATTAACCTCGCGGTTTACAGCGAAGCGCCCGACTCGTTAGGCAAGAATACCGCGATCATCGCCCGCCTGACGGAAGATCACGCCTGCCGCGCCATCGTCATCGCGGCCGATCCGAACGCCAAGGCGAACCGGGTGGAGGCCTGGATCAGCGCGCATTGCCACGTGAGCCGAGCCGGGAGCAAACAAATCTGTTCGGAGCAACTTTCCTTTTCCCTCCAGGGCAAGCAGTGCGGGCTTTTGCGTAACATTGTTTTTGCCCAGCTGGATTCCGACTTGCCGCTCTATCTTTGGTGGCAGGGAGAGCTGCACGATCCGATCGACCCGCAGCTTTGGGCCTGGGTCGATCGCGTCATTTACGACAGCCAGACGTGGCAGGATTTTGGCGGGCAGATGCAGCTGGTGGAATCCGCACAGCACGAAGCGCGGCACCGCATCGTTCTCTGCGATCTCAACTGGGTGCGCCTGGTTCATCTGCGGCTGGCGGTCGCCCAGTTCTTCGATCATCCGGCCACCTACCATCATCTTTCGGAAATCAAATCGTTCGAGATCGAGCACGCTCCAGGATTTCGTTCCACTGCGCTCCTGCTCACCGGCTGGCTGGCCGGTCAGTTACAGTGGGAGCGGAGCGGCAACTCGTTAGGCTTCCACCGGGCCGACGGTGCGGGCAAGATCGCGATCAAGTTGCGAGAGCAGAAGGGCGAACCGATCGGCGGCTGTCAGATCACGACGGACTCGGCCGAGTTTCGGATCGAGCACAGGCCGGGGGCGGATTTGCTCGATGTCTTCTTTGGCCGGACCGGAGGCCGCAAGATGCGACAGGTCCTGCCGGCGGGGAAAAACGACGTGGTCGAGCTGATGCAGGAAGAATTGATGCGCGGCGGCCCGCACCGCGTCTACCTGCGCGCGGTTGAGAAGGTGCGCGACCTCCTCTAGACCGGCTGCGCCTGCCTAACGAGTTCCGGGTCGTTCAGCCAGGTCTCGTAGACTTCCGACCAGGTCTGCTGGTTCATCGAGCACATCGGCACCGCCACCCATTCTCCATCGCGTTTCACCGCGCCTTTGAAAACACAGGAGTCGAGACGTGCCTGGACCACCGGGTCGTGAGGAGCATTCGCGACCTGCGCCGCATCCATGAAGTTGTGCATGCCTACTCCCACGGTGTGGACTTTACCGCGAAGGAGCGAGCGCAGAATCTCGGGCGGCGCCTGGCGCGAAGTCATGTAGCGCCCAAGCTGATAGAGTGTCTTGGCAGCGACAACCGGATGTTGCACCAAAACGCCGAGCAAACGAAATCCCGGCGTCCCAGCGTCGTCATTGACCAGCGAGAGGCCACCGATTTTGCGCAGGACTTCACCGAGCAACTTGTCAAATTTCCGGTCGTCCGGGAGCAACGGGAAGATCTTCCCGGAAGGCCGCGCGACGAGCAATGAAGCCCAACTGTTGCAATCCGGATGCCCAAAGATCGAAACGTCGCGGCGGAGCGGTAGGCCCACGCCTTCGCAAATTTTTCCCCAGACGTCGCGAGGCGTAATCGGCCGCTCCGAAAAGATGGTGCGGCCGGTGTCAGCCTCGGGTTGGAAACTGATCATGCGCCAGATGTGAGTTCGCTCCGGTTCGGCCAAATACCAACGCAGCACTTCCGGCACGTCGTCGATGTTCTTGCGGGTGACGGTGAAACTGAGGGCATACTCCAGCGGCAGACCGGTTTTCCTGCGCACGCCGAGCGCGAGATCGGTAAAGGCCTGTCTCACGGGATGCAGGTCCGCCTCGGACTTGATCCGCCCGATCGGAAATCCGTGCCGCCCCGCCTGGGTCATATCGACGTGGACCGAGATTTGGCGGAGCCCGCCTTCCACCACGAGACGCTCGAGAAAGCGCGCGCGCGCAACTCCGGCTGCTCGATCAGCGTTTGGCCGTGGGTCATGAGCATCGGAATTGAGCCGACCGAGATGGCATAACGAACGATTTCGATCAGTTCGTCCGCCCGGCCGGCTTTCCAATAGGCGTCGGCCACGTCGCCCCCGGTGATCTGCAATCCTCCGCCCGGTCCCTGGAAGCGGCGGTTGGCGTCGATCTGTTCCTTGACCTGCGCGAGCGACGGAATCGGGACCGAGTTCGCATTTTTCGGCAGATAACAATGAGTGCAATGAAACGAGCAGTAACTCGCGCCTAACGTAAAGCCGCAGTGGGTGAGGTGCCGACCGGCGATTTGATTATCGGTCTGCAATTCGGGTGGGAGCGAATCCCAGCGCTCCTTCAAGACGCGCGCTTTTTCTTCGTGGATCGGCTGACGAAAAGCATGCCAGCGGGCCCGCCAGCGTGCCGCGGCTGTCAGGCTTGGCACTGCGACTGTGTTACCGTTCTGGCCGCTCACGTTACCGGGCCTCGTTCAGTGACCAGTCGTAGTCCTGGTAAGTGATCTTGACCTCTTTAGGCAAAGGCGGGTCGCGCCGTTCGTTGATGAAAGCGAGGGGCCCGTCGACAGCTTTAAAGTCGTCCTTATACCAGTTAAAAATCGCGGAAAGCGCGGCCGCCTCGTCGCCATCGCTATAGTCGATCCCTTTGGGTGAATTGATGAAGTTGACCGATAGCCTCTCGAGTTGCTCATCGAGCTTGGCGGCGCGGAAAGGTTCTGGGGCGAGCGGGGGGCAGCTGCGGCTCGCGCAGTTGAGCGCAAAATGCATACGCGGCTCGTTGAACCTGGGTCGAATGATTTCCTTCTCCAGATGATTGAAGCTCATCTCTTCGCCCGCGACCTTGATCCGCTGGCCGGTGAAGAAGGTGAAGAGCAGATCCTTCACGCTCTTGGTCGGATACTTGCCGAGGGCCTCGTGCAGGATCCACGCGTTGTAGGCGTTGAGATAAAAGGCGAGCTGCTCTTCCTTGCTCGCGCCGGAAATTTTCTCTTTCGCGATGCTGTCGACGACTTGCTGGATGGCTTGCATGTCGGACGGGTTATTCTTCCAATCGGCATACTTCACGCCGCTGCTGGTGACGTATTTGCCGAGCAAGTTCTGGTAAGAACCGATCCACTTCGGGGATTGTTTCGCCCGACAAACGGAAGCGGATGCAAGCAGCAGAAAAAGGAAACCGAGTGAACGCAGGCGAAGCGGCTGTTCCATGATCGAATCTGAACCTCCAGCGGCGTGGCGGCAAGAAGGAAACCAAACTCACTCGAGCCCGAAGCGACGGAAGAGAGCATTCAAAGCCTGAGCGTTTTTCTCGATCGAGAAGCGCTCCTCGGCCCGCTCGCGTCCGGCTTGGCCTAACGACCGACTAAATTCTCGATCGCCCATGATGCGAGCGACGGCGTCGGCCAATTGTAGCGGTTGATGTTCCGGCACGAGGAGACCGGTCACGCCTTCCTGCACCATCTCGGGGACGCCGGCCAGGGCGGTCGAGACGACGGGCAGTTCGGCCGCCATCGCCTCCATCAACACCGTGGGCAAATTGTCCATGCCGCCGCTCACTTCGGTGACGCAGGGAAGGACGAAGAGATGACTGGCGGCGAGGCGTTCGATCACTTCCGCCTGCGGCAGCGGGCCGGTCAGGAGAACCGTATTCGTTAGCCCAGCGGTGATGATCTGCGCGCGTAGCGCCCCCTCGAGCGGGCCTTCGCCGATGATCTCGCAGCGAAATTCGATTCCTCGCTCGCGCAAAAGCCGACAGGCTTCGATCAAGTCGGCGAACCCCTTCTTTTCGATCAGGCGACCCACGGAAATGAGGCCGGGGGGCGACTTGGCCAAGTCGGCTCGGCGAAACGGCGCGAGATCGATGCCGTTGTAGATGCACGAGATTTTCGCCGCCTGTGCAGGATGCTTCTCTTGCAGAAAGCGCACGCCAAATTCGCTCACCGTGACCACGGCCCGGGCCGCACCGACGAGATGAACCAACGAGATTTCGAAAGGCTTCGGCGCAAAAATATCATTGGCGTGGCCCGTGAAGCTGAACCCAATGCCGAAGAAACGCTCGATCCAGTAGGCCGTCCGCGCTGCCAGACCGGCAAAGTGCGCATGGACGTGCCGGATGCCGAGCGTTTGGAGGCGCGGCCCGAGATAGGCCGCCTGATAAAGACGCAAAAAGTCGGTCTTTCGACCCCAGTCTTGGATTTCCATTTTCGCCGCCTGCGGGAGCGATCCCTTGCGTAGCGCGTCGTCCACCTCCCGAACCAGCGGATCGTCGCCCGGCAGGTATTCGATCTGCCGCACGATCGACGGGTCCCAATCCTGGGGGCGTTCGTCGGTTGGGCGCCGAATGGAGAAGATCGCCGGCGCGATCCCCTGCCGGCGCAGTTCGTCAACCTCGCGGTAGCAAAAAGTCTGGGTAAAGGCGGGAAAACGCTCGAAAAGATAAGCCAGCCCGCTCATGGCAAAGGATTACGGGCGATTTCGGCCCATGAAAAGGGCGCGAATCACGGAAAATCTGGCCCCCGCCCGTGCTCCCGCACGACTCTTGCTATTCTTTAAGAATGGTGCAGCGCGACTTCTTTGCTTTTTGCAAGTCTCTTCGTCTCGTTGAATTGAAGGCCGTCGGGATGCTCTCGTCGGTGAAGCATTTTGCGGAGAACCAAACTGTCTACTCCGCCGGCGACGAGGGGCAGGAGCTCTACCTCGTGACCCGCGGAGCGGTGGAATTAGTGCTGCAACAGTCCCGTCATGGCGGTCCGGCGGCGGTCCTTTCCCGGGGAGATATTTTCGGCGAAACCGGTGCCCTGATGGGAGTTCCGCGCGACCACTCGGCCCGCGCCTGCTCCGAGTTGAGTGTGCACTGTTTTCGCCGCAGCGATTTCCCGGAGTTGGTGCAGCGCGTGCCTTCGTTCTTCCTCTTCATCGCCGAAAAGCTGGCCAACCGGCTTTTCCAAGCCCGCGAACTCACTCATTCGCCGGCCAGTTCTCTCGAATTGACCGGCAGCCTGGCCAACTTCGATATCGTGACCATTTATCAGACCATCCTCCAGTCGATGCAAACCGGTCTGCTCACGATCGCGGACGAGGATGGCGAGACGATCTCGACCTTTTATTTCGAGAAAGGAACGCCCCGCTGGGGGCGCTTCGAACATCTCAGCGGCGAGGAAGCTTTTTGGCAGCTCTTCCTCCACGAGCATCGCTCCGGCACATTTGCTTTCTCGAATGAAACGCAGGTCCGCGCCGATTGGGGTGAAGGCAGCGAACTTACCGGCCAGGCCGACGAGGTTCTAATCAACGCCATCCGGATGCGCGACCAATTCGACCACCTGCGCAAGCGGATTCACGAGGGCCCGGACCGATTGAAGCGGCAAAAGCTCAATCTGGAGTGGCCCAATCCCGATCTGCAGGATCTGCGACCGGTCGCCGAGGAAATCTGGCAGCTGGCTTACAACGACGAATTGACCCTCGGACAACTCCATCGGCGGAGCGAATTCTGCGACTGGAAAATCTATCGCACGGTGGACGAAATGGTGCGCACCGGACTTTTTAGCCTGGTTACGGAACAGAACCAGCTGGAGCTGGCAGAGAGATGATGAAGACACTTTACCGGACCGCTCCGCTCCTTCTGTTGGCGACGATTTTCCTTTCAGGCTGTTCGATGCTCACCGCCCGGGGCCGGCAGGAGCGGGCCTACCAACGCTACGTTTCCAAGTCGAGCCATGGGCGGGTCAAACAGCAAAAGCTGTTTGCGGACAGGGGGAAGACCATGCCGGTCACCCATCCCGACGAACCGATGATGCCGACCGAGCCGATGATGACGACCGAGACAGTCGGTCCGGAATCGATGGGCGACGGCAGCGGACAATAAGGAATGGCGGGGCGAGACTCCGCCGCGGTGGGTTAGCAATCTAGTCGCGCGTGACGGGGATGGGTTTGCCGGCCTGATCGATCGCGACGTAGGTGAAGATCGCCCGCGTGACGAGCGTCTGCTCCGTGCGCATGTAGCGTTGCACCCAGACTTCCACCGGAATCTTCATCGAGCTACGGCCGATCGATTCCACCCAGGCGTAACAAGCCACCGTGTCCCCCACCCTCACCGGTCGGAGAAAGGACATTCCGTCGAGCGCCACCGTCACGACGCGGGTGCGCGCGGTTTTTGAGGCGAGAATCCCACTCCCCAAATCCATCTGCGCCATCAGCCAGCCGCCGAAGATGTCGCCGTTCGGGTTCGTATCCCTTGGCATCGCAACGGTGCGAGTGACAAGCTCGCCTTTCGGTTTCGCCGGAGCCTTCATTCGCATGGAGAATAGCACGACTTACCTTCGTGCTCCTGCTCATGGTCGAGCTCATTGTAGCCGGGGACGCTGTCCCCGGTCGCAACGGTACGGCGCTGCCGCGAGCAGAAAGCGCTTTTTGCCCTCAGAGCTGTTCCTGCGCTCAACCAAATCGGCAGACGCGCTGGCCGGGGAGAGCGCCCCACGGCTACAATTGCGGATGTTGAGCACGAGAATCACAAAATCAGCATGCAATCGCCGTAGCTGTAAAAACGATATCCGTTGCGGACGGCTTCCGCGTAAGCGCGAAGGATGAACTCCCGGCCGGCGAAAGCCGAGACCAGCATGAGAAGCGTCGAGCGCGGCAAATGGAAGTTGGTCAGCAATCGATCAACGGCGCGAAATTCAAAAGGCGGATGAATGAAAATGTCAGTCGCACCTTCCTGCGCCTGGATTTGGCCGTCGCTTCTCGCGGCCGACTCGAGCACCCGCACGGAAGTGGTCCCCACCGCCAGCAGCCGCACGGCCGCGTTGATTGCAACAGCGGCGTTTTCGGAAATCGCGAAGCGCTCAGAATGCATCACGTGCGACGCGATCGTCTCGCTCTGCACTGGACGGAATGTTCCGGTCCCGACATGCAGGGTCACAAAGGTATGCGGCAAACGCGCCAGGATCTCCGGGGTGAAATGCAATCCGGCGGTCGGCGCGGCGACCGCTCCCGGTTCCTTGGAAAAGACCGTTTGATAACGCGTCGCATCCTCCTCGTCGGCGGCTCGCCCGAGGTAGGGCGGTAACGGAATCTCTCCCGTCCGGTAGGGATCGATCGCGGCCTCAAACGTCAGAACTCGCTCACCCTCGGGACAAATTTCCGTCACCCGCCCGTTGACTCCATCCAGCATCGCCGTCGCTTGGAGCCGCATCTTGCGTCCGGGTTTAACCAGACATTTCCAAGTCTGCACATCGAGCTGTTCGAGAAAGAGAAACTCGATC
Organism: Verrucomicrobiota bacterium; assembly: GCA_030856765.1. GTDB lineage: Bacteria > Verrucomicrobiota > Verrucomicrobiia > Chthoniobacterales > UBA10450 > Palsa-1392. Next base: position 10,740 of record JALYOR010000225.1, read on the forward strand.
GCGCCATCGTCGGAAAAGCGCCGGGCCGGCAGCACGCGAGTGTCGTTCAGCACCAGGAGGTCGCCTGGCCTAACGAATCCAGGCAACTCGACAAAGTGGTGATGCGCGATCGATTGGCGGGCCCGGTCGAGCACCATCATCCGCGCCTCCTCCCGCCGCGGCAGCGGACGCTTGGCGATCAGCTCTGCGGGAAGCTCGTAATCGTAGTCGGCCAATCGGGTGCTCATCAGGATTGCAGAAAGATGATTGATTTATCGAGGTCCGGAAAGAGTTCGCTGAACTCAAAGAAATTGCCGCGCGAACTAAAACCGGCAGAGTGATGGCCGGGATGAGTAAGTTCACGGAAGGATTGGAAATCGCGCTCGGCGCGCTCGAGAGCGTCCAGCGTGAACGTGACCACCCACCGCGAGCGAGTCGCGCGGCGCTGGGCCGGCTCCGAGAGATGGAGTGCTCGCCTAACGAACCTGCGGGTGGCGAGAAATCCGCGCGTCTGAAAATGATGGCGCAGCGGGTGGCGGTCTGCCGGCTCTGCCCGCATCTCGCGGCCACGCGCACCCAGACGGTTTTTGGCATCGGCAACCCAGACGCGGAATTGATGTTCATCGGCGAAGCGCCAGGCGCCGATGAGGATCGGCAGGGCGAACCGTTTGTCGGGCGGGCTGGTCAATTGCTGACGAAGATCATCGTCGCGATGGGTTTTGCCCGGGAGGAAGTCTTCATCGCCAATGTGCTGAAGTGCCGCCCGAACATGCCGGCGGGCGCGCCCGGGAATCGGCCGCCCACGCCCGAGGAGATGGCGACCTGCCTCCCCTACCTGACCGAGCAGATCGAAATCATCGGTCCGAAAGTGCTCGTCGCGCTCGGGGCGACGGCGGTGGAAGGGCTCCTTAAAGTGCACGAACCCATGGGCCGGATGCGGGGCCGCTGGCATTCCTACGGCGGGACGCCTTTGATGATTACCTACCATCCCTCCTACCTGCTCAGAAACCAGAGCAACACCGAGAAACGCAAAGTGTGGGAAGACATGCTCCTCGTCCTCGAGAGGCTGGCCAAGCCGATCAGCGAAAAGCAGCGCAATTTCTTTCGTTAGGCGAAGAGGTCCTCGCCGCCGCCCCTTGCGCTCTCGCACACCTTGTCATCCTGAGCCGGCGCAGCGCGGCGAAGGACCTCACGAATAGCAGTGTGCGGGTCTTTGTAGAGGAAGCGCCTGCTGGATGAGAGGTTCCTCGCCGTCTGCGCGGCTCGGGATGACAGAACTAGATCGCTCCTGTGACGATCACCGCACGATCCAGAGATTGCATGGGATCACTTCGATAACCCAGGCGATCCGGCGCTGGAGTTTTGGTCTCGGCTCCGGTTTCGATTCCAGCGGCACGACAAGCAGATCCGCTTCCACTGCCTGGATGAAATCAGAGGCGGCGAACCCCGTATTCCCGCGAATGCAGCGTGCTTCGATCGGCACTTTGGTTTCGCCGGCCGCGAGAACGAAATCCTGCAGCGCGATCTCTTCTTCCTCCAGAGTGCGAGCGGTTGCTCGACCGGCTGAGCCCCGGCGCGCGGCACGCGCCTTGTCGAAGCTGGTGTAATTGCGAATGACGTAGAGTCGTTCGCAATTTTCCCGCTCGGCCAGACGCAACGTGCGTCGCAGCGCACGTTGCGCGTGATCGGAATATTCCGCCATGAAGACGATGTGCCGAAGCGGTTTTGGCTCCGCCTCGGGCTTGGTGAAAAGCATGACCGAGCAGGTCGCTTCGCGCACCAGCCGACGGGCGACGTCACCGAGAAACTGGCGATGAACGGCCTCCTTTTCCAGCGCGCCTGCGATCAACAAGTCCACCTTCAACTTTTGCACGGCAGCCATAATCGCGGTCGCCGGATCGCCCTCTTCGTAGTGCACGGTCGAGTCCGCCGGGATCTTCAATTTCGCGATCGCCTCCGAGAACTTGGACTTGGTCGTCGCGTTGCACTTCCCCACATAGATCATACTCAAGGCGGCCTCGAAACGATCGCGGACGCGGTTAGCCTCAGCCAGGACCTGGTGAAAACGCGGCGAAAAGGTGGCCGCCACCGCGATCGATCGATACGACATTTCGTTCATCAATTCCGCTAACTTGGAGCCTCGCCGGAGAAGGGCAAACCGGCTCGCCGGGTGCGAAGCGTTGAATTTCGGCATTCCTCTGCGAATTTCGGCGGCATGCGACGCGCAATTTATCCCGGCAGCTTCGATCCTGTGACCAACGGTCATCTCGACGTGATCGAGCGGGCGGGGAAACTTTTTGACGAAGTGGTGGTCGCAATCGCTCACAACGACCAGAAACAGCCGTTTTTTACCCTCGAGGAACGTCTGAATTTCCTCCGTCAAATGACCGCCTCGCAGGATGGCGTCAGGGTGGAACCGCTCGATGGATTGCTGGTGGAGTTCGCGGTTGAGCAAAAAGCGAACGCCATCGTGCGCGGGTTGAGGGCCGTGTCCGATTTTGAATTCGAGTTCCAGATGGCGCTGATGAATCGCAAACTGGAGTCGACCGTCGAAACGATCTTTCTCATGCCCAAAGAAGAGTATACCTATCTCAGTTCGCGGATCGTGAAGGAGATCGCGCGGCTCGGCGGCGACGTCGGAGGTTTTGTTCCCCCTTGCGTGGTGAAAAGTTTTGCGAGGAAGATGCACCGATGAAGATTCATTTGCGTCAGATTCCGGCAGAAGGCCTGCATCTCGAGGGCGAGGAGGAATGCGCGATTCCGCAGCTCGATCCGGCCGAAGTGCGTTGCACGGGACCGCTTCGCTACCTGTTGGATGTCGGGATCTCCGAGGGTGCGCTTTGGGCCAATGGCGAACTGACGCAGCCGGTCGAACTGCGCTGCGTGCGCTGCCTCGAGACGTTTCCGTTCGAGATCGTAGCGAAGGATTTCGCCCTGCACACCGACCTAACCGGCCCGGAGTTGATCGACCTGACGCCGTTCATGCGTGAAGAGATCCTGCTGAACTTACCTCCCTATCCCCATTGCGACCGCGAAGGAGGCCGGATCTGTCCTGTGCCGGAAGTGATCAAGCAAACCAAAGCCGACGGTGTCCTGGCTGAACCGCCGCCGGATTGGAGCGCGCTCGACGAGCTGGAATTGTAAAAATCCGAGGGAAGAGGCGAAGCGCCGGTTGCCTTTTGCCGATTTCCTGCTTTCCTGATCCGCTCTTATGGGAGTCCCAAAACGCAAAACTTCGAAGATGCGGCTGCGCACACGCAAGGCTTCGCATCGCTGGCAGCCGCCGCAGCTGAATAAGTGCACGCAATGCGGCAGCACCGTCCAGTCGCACACCGCCTGCCCCTCCTGCGGTTACTACAAGGGCCGGCAGGTCCTGACCGTCGACGCCGGTTAAAGTGGGAGGGGCCTTTGCGCCCCGATCTTCGGTCGATTAAAGTGGGAGCCCTGATCTTCGGTCTCAACCTTTCCAGACCTTCGCGGCACAAAGGCCGCTCCCACCTTCAGATTTTTGATTTTGCATTCGCTGCCTGAAAACCGCAGATTGGCGCCTCGATGAAAATCGCTCTGGACGCCATGGGCGGCGATTTCGGGCCGCCCAATCTTGTTGGCGGCGCCGTCCTGGCCTTGCGTGAGTATGCGCGGATCGACAAGCTTTTCCTGGTCGGCGACACGCCACAGATCGAGGCGGAGTTGAAGAAGCAAAAGTGCAACGATCGCCGGATCGAGATCGTCCATTCCACTCAGGTGGTCGAAATGAGCGACGGAGCGGTCCAATCCGTTAGGCGAAAAAAAGATTCATCGGTCAGCCGCGCGGTCGATCTGGTGAAGAAAGGCGACGCCGCCGCCATCGTTAGCGCGGGTCATACCGGCGCCGCCGTCGCCGCGACCACGATCAAGCTGCGCACTCTGCCAGGCATCGACCGGCCGGGCATCGCGGCGGTGATTCCATCGGAGACGAATATTTTTGTCCTGATCGACGCGGGTGCAAACAGCGACGCGCGCCCCGAGCATCTGCTGCAATACGGTATCATGGGTTCGGTCTATTCCCGCCACGTCCTCGGCTATAAGAATCCGTCGATCGGGCTAATGTCGATCGGCGGCGAAGACGTCAAGGGCACCGACCTGACCAAAGAAGTCTTCAAGATGCTGAAGCTCAGCCAGCTCAATTTCCGCGGCAACGTCGAAGGTCACGATCTTTTTGCCCATCCGGTCGAGGTGGTGGTCTGCGACGGCTTTGTCGGCAATGTCATTCTCAAAACCTGTGAATCGGTTGGGGACGCGATTTTCAAGTGGCTGAAGCACGAACTGACGAAGAACAAGCTGCGCATGGCCGGCGCCTTCCTCGCCCAGGAAGCTTTCAAAGCGATCAAGAAGAGAGTCAATTACGAGGAATACGGTGGTTCGCCTCTCCTCGGCGTCAACGGCATCTGCATCATCGCGCACGGCGCGAGCACGCCGCTCGCGATCAAGAATGCCTTGCGGGTGGCGGCCGAGTCGATTGAACAGCAGGTCAATCCACATATTATCGAGGAAGTCAGCCGCTATAATGAAACCCAAGCATCGCTCGAGCCCGCGGTCCGCTAAAGCACTGCGCAGCGTCTCGATCATCGGCACCGGCAGCTACGTGCCGGAACGCCGCCTAACGAACGCCGACCTCTCCAAAATAGTCGCAACTGATGACGAGTGGATCACCACCCGCACCGGGATCAAAGAGCGTCGCGTGGCGGCGGACGACGAACACACGAGCGACATGGGCGCGAAGGCCGCCCTCGCCGCGATGGAGCAGGCCGGGATCAAGGGCGACGAGATCGATCTTATCCTGGTCGCCACCGCGACGCCGGACATGGTTTTTCCCGCCACCGCTTGTTTCATTCAAACCAAGATCGGCGCCAGCAAAGCCGCCTGCCTCGACATCTCGGCGGCCTGCGCCGGATTTCTCTTCGCGGTCGAGATCGCCCAGCAATTCATCGCCTGCCACACCTACGAGACCGTGCTCGTGATCGGCGCCGAGAAATTGACCACCATCACCGATTGGACCGAGCGCAACACCTGCGTGCTCTTCGGCGACGGAGCGGGCGCCGCCATCCTGCGTCATCGCGACAGAGGGAGCCACGGATTGATCAGCACCCACATCGCCAGCGACGGCAACTTTGCCGACATCCTGTGGATGCCGGGCGGCGGTTGCCGCCATCCGATTACCAAAGAAAACGCCGATGATCATCTGCAAACGATCAAGATGTCGGGCAAGGAAGTTTACAAACAGGCGGTGACCGCGATGGTCGACGCCGCCAAAAAGGCACTCGACAAAGCTGGCCTTACGATCGGTGACATCGCCTGCGTCATTCCTCACCAGGCCAACGTCCGCATCATCGAAGCGATCGCCGATCGCTTGAAAATCTCGGTCGACAAATTCTTCGTGAACCTCGATCGCTACGGCAACACTTCCGCCGCGGCCGTGGCCATCGCGCTCGACGAAGCGAACCGCAGCGGCCGGATCAAAGCGGGTGATTACGTCCTACTGGTCGTCTTCGGCGGTGGCCTGACTTGGGCCGGCTCGGTCATCGAATGGTAACGACGGCGGCCCGCCGGTCGCCAATCGAATCTCGCGCGCATCCGCGTTTGCCTCGTATAATGTGAGCTGAATGAAACGTCGCCTCACCGCGATCCTTGCCGCCGATGTGGTTGGATTCAGCCGCCTCATGGGGGCGGACGAAGCCGGCACGCTGGCCGCACTTAAGAGTGTTCGCGCAGAATTGATCAACGGCAAAATCGCCGAGCATCAAGGACGCCTGGTCAAACTGACCGGAGACGGCATGCTAGTGGAATTCCCCAGCGTGGTCAGCGCGGTGGCCTGCGCGGCCGACCTTCAACGGGGAATGCGTGACCGCAATTCCGATGTGGCCCCGGATCGCCGGATCGAATTGCGGATTGGGGTTAATTTGGGAGATGTGATTGTTGAAGATGAAGACATCTACGGCGACGGGGTAAACGTCGCCGCGCGCCTGGAAAGCATCGCCGAGCCAGGCGGGATCACCGTGTCGCAATCCGTCCGCGATCATGTGGGCAACCGCCTCGATCTGATTTTTGCCGACCGCGGCGAGCAGCAGCTCAAGAACATTGAGAAGTCGATCCGGGTCTACGATGTTCGGCTGGAGGAATCGAAAGACCCACCGATGGTTTCAAAAAAGAGTGGTAAGCCTTGTATCGCGGTCCTGCCTTTCACCAACATGAGCGGCGACCCGGAACAGGAATATTTCAGCGATGGCATTACCGAGGACATCATTACCGATCTTTCCAAGATTTCCTCGCTATCGGTCATCGCCCGCCACACTTCTTTCACCTACAAAGGCAAGTCAGTAAAGGTGCAGTCCGTCGGCCAGGACCTCGGCGCCGATTTCATCCTGGAAGGCAGCGTGCGCAAGGCCGGCACGCGCGTGCGCGTCACTGGACAGCTGATTAACAGCAAGGACGGCAGTCATCTTTGGGCTGAACGCTTCGATCGCGACCTGACTGACATCTTTGTTATTCAGGACGAAATTACTCACGCTATCGTTGAGCAATTGAAGGTAAATCTGCTGCCGCAGGAAAAGAAGTCCCTCGGTCAGGCACCCACCGATAACGTCGAAGCCTATACTTACTATTTAAGAGGGCGACTATTCCTCCATCGACACTCCAAGTCTTACTATCAGTTGGCGAGAAGAATGTTCGCGAAGGCGGTGGAATTGGATCTGCGATACGCACGCGCTTATGCCGGCATTGCGGACTGCGATTCTTTCTTATTGCTGCACTATAACGCGCCTATTCAAATCAAGGATATCCTCGCCAATACCAAAAAGGCGCTCGGTTTGGATGACAAACTCGCCGAGGCGCATGCGTCGCTCGGGCTGGCCCTCTCGATCGAAAAACGATACGACGAGGCCAATAAAGAATTCGAGCAGGCAATCGCGCTCGATTCCCATTCGTTCGAAGCGCATTACCTCTACGCCCGTGCCAGCTCGGCCCAGGGAGAGCTGGAGCGAGCGGCCTCGCTTTTCAAGCGCGCCGCTGAAATCAACCCGGAGGACTATCAATCGCTAATTCTTCTGGTGCAGATTTATCGGTCGCTTCGCCGTGATCAGGACATTAGAGAGACCGCCCAGGAAAGCATTAGACGGGCAGAGCGCGAACTTGCTGTCCATCCTGAGGATCCGAGGCCAGCGTATCTCGGCGCCGCAGCGCTGGTTACGCTCGGCCAAACGGATCGGGCCAGGGAATGGCTATCCCAAGCGCTGGCAATTGCTCCTGACGATATTCTCACGCTCTACAACACCGCCTGCGTTTTCACGAGATTGGGCGATAAAGACCTTGCGCTTGATTTACTGGAACATTCCCTTCCCCGCGCAGGACCCGAATTTCCAGTGTGGATCAAGCATGACTCCTCTCTCGAGACCCTTCGAAACCATCCACGTTTTCAAAAACTGCTCGAATCTCTCGGACCAGAATGAGCAGCCTGGAAAATGTCGATCGAAACTGCGGGTAACTCGTATTTGCCATGTCGAGCGAAGTCGAAATTCACTCGCAACAATCCAAAGTAAGAGATTTCTCCACTTCGCTTCGCTCCGGTCGAAAATGACAATGGTGAGCTAACATGGAACGTCGCCTGAGCGCGATTTTGGCCGCCGATGTGGTCGGCTATAGCCGGCTGATGGGTGCCGACGAGGCCGGCACGCTCACAGCACTTAAAAAGCTCCGAACTGATCTGATTGACGGCAAGATCGCCGAGCATCAGGGACGGATCGTGAAGCTAACCGGTGACGGCATGCTGGTGGAATTCCCGAGCGTGGTGGGCGCGGTGGCGTGCGCCGTCGAGATTCAACGTGGAATACGCGACCGGAACGCGAATGCAGCGCAAGATTCTCGCATCGAATTCCGCATCGGAATAAATCTTGGCGATGTGATTGTCGAAGGCGAGGACATCTACGGCGACGGTGTCAACATCGCGGCGCGCCTGGAATCCCTCGCCGAACCGGCTGGGATCTGCGTCTCGGCGATCGTCCATGATCAGGTCCAGGGCAAGCTCGGTTGCGACTTCCAGGACATCGGTGAGCAGAGCCTGAAAAACATCGCCCGACCAGTGCGAGTCTACCGGGTTCGCGACGCCTCCACCGCCGTCAACGGCCCGCCGACATCTGCGACGCTGCCGCTGCCCGACAAGCCATCGATCGCGGTGCTTCCCTTCGCCAATATGAGCGGCGACCCGGAACAGGAGTATTTCGCGGATGGCATGGTCGAGGAGATCATCACTGCGCTCGCCCGTATCCGCTGGCTCTTCGTCATCGCCCGGAATTCGACGTTCACCTACAAGGGTCGGGCAGTCGATGTGAAGCAGGTCGGTCGCGAGCTCGGCGTTCGTTATCTCTTGGAAGGGTCGGTGCGAAAGGGCAGCAACCGCGTGCGCATCACGGCCCAGCTGATCGATGCGACAAACGGCGCGCATCTCTGGGCCGACCGGTTCGACGGCTTGCTCGAAGAGGTGTTCGAGCTTCAGGACAACGTTGCGATCAGCGTGGCCGGCGTCATCGAGCCAACGCTCCGTCAGACCGAGATCGAACGGGCCCGGCGCAAGCGACCTGAGAGCCTCGATGCCTATGACCTCTATCTGCGGGCCCTGCCCCACGCGTTTACCGCGATGCCCGAGGATGCGGACAAGGCGCTGACGCTCCTCGTCAAGGCGGTCGAGCTGGAGCCCGATTTCGCGGCCGCGCACGCACTCATCGCCTGGTGCCATGAGCAGCGATATCTGCGAGGCGGGCTACAGGAGGAGACGCGGAACGCCGCCTTGCGCCACGCACGCCATGCGATGGCCGCCGGCAGCGACGATGCGGTCGCGCTCGCCACGGCCGGCTTTGTCATCGCCGCAGCCGGGCGCGACTATGAAACGGCCGTCATAGCATTCGACCGGTCGTTCGCGCTCTCCAGTTCGTCGGCCCTCGCGCTCGGCTTCAGTTCGCTCGTGCGTGCATGGATGGGCGACGACGCGATCGCGGTCGAGCAGGCCAACCACGCGCTCCGGCTCAGCCCCTTCGATCCCTTGATCTACTTGCCCTATATCAGCTTGGCCTACGTACATTTCGCTGCCGGCCGCTTCGAAGAAGCGGTCGCTGCCGCACGCCTGGCGAGCCAGTCGAACCCGCGGTTCAGCGTTCCCCATATGTTGTACGCCGCCGCACTGGGAATGCTCGACCGAATGGAAGACGCCAGGACTGCGGTGCAACGGCTCCTTGAGCTGCAGCCAGGCACCACAGTCGCCACGGCGATACTCTCGGCCCGGTACACCAACCCGAACAACATCGATGCGCTGGAAAACGCGTTGCGCCGGGCTGGGTTACCCTAACTATGACGGCGATCCGCCGCCTCGCCGCGATCCCTACCACCGATCTGGCGCAGTCTTCTCGGCGACGACATGCTGGTGGAGTTTCCAAATGTGAACGCAATTGTCTGCGCCTGCTGAGCCCCGACGCAGCGAAGGACAAGAACGTGCGAGTGTTCGCCCAACCTCGGCCACGAAAAGGTCAACTGGCCCAAGTACGATTCAGATTTTGCCCGTTGCGAAGCCAACCGCAGCGGCCGGATTAAGGCCGGTTATTACTCATGATCGTCTTCGGAGGCGGTCTGACCTGGGCCGGCTCGGTCATCGAATGGTAGCGCCGGCGGCCCGCCGGTCGCCAATCGAATCTCGCGCGCATCCGCGTTTGCCTCGTATAATGTGAGCTGAATGAAACGTCGCCTCACCGCGATCCTTGCCGCCGACGTGGTCGGCTATAGCCGGCTCATGGGCCTGGATGAAGCTGGGACG
>JALYOR010000233.1 GCA_030856765.1 Verrucomicrobiota bacterium
CCGCAATCGCCGGGACGCACTTTGATTGAGTGCGATTGGTTTTTTCATTCGGACGCGGCGGGCGACTCCGACTTCAACCCGGAGGATGCGATCGGGTTTTGGGACATGACCAATAAGCAGGACTGGCATGTCTGCGAGCTGAGTCAGCAGGGCATCGCTTCGCGCGCCTACCAGCCGGGTCCGTATTCACCGCGTGAAAGCATTCCCGCGGCCTGGGATCGCGAATACCTGCGACAACTAGCCTAACGAAAGCCACATTCTCCTTTGTCACCCCGATCCGCCGCAGGACGGAGAGCCGTAACCCAGGCCACACAGTGGGCGAGGCCGGGCTTTCAAACCTCCCAGTTGCAATCCGCGTTGGCTGGGCAAAAGGACGCGGCTGTTTCAATAGCGGGATCCCTCGCTGCGCTTCTCCAGCTCGGGATGACAACAAAGAGGCCTAACCGCCCGCCATCGCGCCGACGATGAAGAACGGCTCCGTGCCGTTCGCGATCGCGTCGGGGAGGGGAGCATCGGGCGATTTGTGGGAGAAATCTTCGCTGCAGCAAAAGAACCTAACGAGCGCGCGCCGCTTCTGCGTTTCTTGATCGCGGATCGTTCCGCGCAAGGTCGGGTAGCGCGCTTCGAGCGCATCGAGGATCGCCCGTTGCGTCACCGCGCCTGCCACTTCCAGTTGCACCTCGTCGCCGACCTTCGCCAGGTTGCGCAGATGGACCGGGAGCACGACCCGGATCATGGCAGCGTCTGCGCTTCAACCGACAACACCGCCGGCAAATCCCGGACGATCGCAGTCCAACTATCGCCCGCATCCGAAGAGGCATAGACCTGGCCGCCGGTCGTGCCGAAATAGACCCCGCAAGCATCGAGCGAATCGACTGCCATCGCGTCGCGCAGCACGTTCACGTAGCAATCGTTTTGCGGCAGGCCTTTCGTTAAGGCCTCCCACTGGTTGCCGCCCGTCTTGCTGCGATAGACGCGCAGCTTCCCATTCGGCGGGAAATGCTCCGAATCGCTCTTGATCGGCACGACGTAGATCGTCTCCGGCTCGTGCGCGTGCACATCGATCGGGAAACCGAAATCGGACGGGAGATTGTCGCTCACTTCGTTCCACATGTCGCCGGCATCGTCGCTCCGCATCACGTCCCAGTGTTTCTGCATGAAGAGAACGTTAGGCCGGGACGGATGCAGCGCGATCCGATGCACGCAATGGCCGACCTCCGCGGTCGAATCGGGCAGCTCGTAGGGTGACTTGAGCCCCTGGTTAATCGGCTTCCAAGTCTTTGCGCCATCATCGCTCCGAAACGCCCCCGCGGCTGAGATCGCGACGAAAATTCGCTCCGGATTCTTCGGATCGAGCAGGATCGTGTGCAGACACATCCCGCCCGCGCCGGGCTGCCAGAGGTTGCCTTTCGCACTGCGCAATCCGGGCAACTCCTCCCAGGTCTTGGCGCCGTCCGTGGTGCGGAAAAGCCCCGCGTCTTCCACCCCGGCGTAAACCGTGTCCGGATCGGTCAGCGATGGCTCGAGATGCCAGACCCGCTTGAACTCCCACGGATGCTGCGTGCCGTCATACCACTGATGCGTCCCCGGCGTTCCGTCGTAGACAAAATCCTTCCCGACCGCCTCCCAAGTCTCGCCACCATCGTCCGAGCGCTGGATCAGTTGCCCAAACCAGCTCGTCGATTGGGAGACATAGATGCGATTCGGATCCACCGGCGAACCTTTCGCGTGATAAATTTCCCAGCCGGCAAAGTGCGGGCCGGTGATTTTCCAATCCTTCCGCATCCCATCGGAGGTGAGAACGAAAGCGCCTTTTCGCGTGCCAACGAGTAATCGAACTGCGCTCATGTTTACTTTCTCTTAGAATGTTTAAGTTTTCGTTCCTGGGTGGGCAATCGAATTTGGCGCGTGCGGTTGTAGTCGGGGACGCTGTCCCCGGTCGAGGATTGGGGTGCGGGCCAAAACAAATGCGGTTAGTTCCAAAATATTTCGCGAAGTGCCGGGGATAACGTCCCCGGCTACAACTCCCAGCAGCCCTACGCGACTTATTGATCGACCATCGTTATAAATCCTCCGTAGGCCATCCGTTTGGGGTCGAAAGGCAGGCTCTTCATTTTCATCATTTCCGCCAGGCGCGGGTCATTCATGACCTTCTTGTTCACGGCATCGCGGTGCGCCCGGGATCTGAAGACCACCCAGGAGAAGACGACCGTTTCACCTCGCTTCGGTTTCACGAGGTCGGGAAAGGAGGTCCCGTAAGGGTGCTCGAGCTGTTCGCCCGCGCATTCCCGCACTTCGAGTGCGCCATGCTCGCGCCAGATCTTTGCCGCTTTGGTCGCGATTCGGAAGTAAGCCTTCAAGTTTTTCCTTGGCACTGGCAGGACATATCCATCGATGTATTTCATAAGGTATTGGTCTTTGGGTTTTGATCGCAGGCATTCGCCATCGTACCGGTTCTCCTGCTGAGCGTGTTGCCGGCGGAGACGGATCAACCTGCCCGTTCTGTTTCGTCGTATTTGAGCTTGGGATACCAGTCGGTCCCGCGGCCCTCGGGTGTTGTGTCCAGGATGATCCAGAGCGGGTTCATGTCGGGCGCGTTGTGGGGATCCTGGCCGGGATCGGCCATCTCCGTATTGCCTTCGGCGCTATAAAAATGGCGGATCGTGTCGCCGTGGCGCTGGAACACGGTGTAGGCAGGCATGTCGGCGTCACGCTCCCCAACAAAATCTTCGGTGAAATCTCCGTTCGAGTCGGAATAGAGGTTCAGGTTTTTCCAGCCACGACTCTCGGCGTATTTCGCGATGCGATCGTAGGTCGATCGCGCGACGACAACCAGAGCGATCCGCTGCGCGAGATGCGGAACCTCAGGGTCCCAGGAACTCAACTGCGAGGTGCACATCGGGCAGCCTTCTTCCCGCTGCGGCCCATACATCATGCTGTAGACGACGAGCGTATCCTTGTCCCCGAAGAGATCTTCCAGGCCGACCTCGCCATCCTTCCCGGCGAAGCGATAATCCTTCGTGACTTCGCCACCCGGCGGCAACGCCCGGCGTATCTCGCCGATGCGCCAGATATGGCGGCGCAACTCGATCTCCTCGGCCAGCAGGGCGTTCCGCGCTTTGCGATACTCTTCGCTCTCGTTTGGGAAACGGACGTCGTTCTTTTTCGCCAGCTCATCGGCTGGCACCAGAGTTTCGTTCTTCGTCATATTATTTTTGGTTTTGGTGTTTTCGTTCGGGTTACAGTTCTCTACTCCATCGAGTGCAGCCCGATCATGTTTCCCTCGGTATCATAAATCAGAGCGATAAAGCCATACTGGCCGATGGATAGTTTCTCTTTCTGGATCCGCCCGCCATTCTTCACCGCGCGCGCCGCCTCGACGGCGCAGTCGGCGCAGGAGAAATAGATGATCGTGCCGCCCATGCCTGAATCTTTGCCCCCCATTTTGGCCAGTGCTCCGCCGCATCCGGGGTTATCGAGCTGCATCGGGAAGGCCCATAACTCGATATCAGCGTTACTCTCCAGATGATCGAGCGTTAACTGCAATGTCGTTTCATAAAAGGCCTTGGCCCGGTCCATGTCCTGGACGTAGATCTCGAACCATCCCACTGGATTGCGATCTGTATTCATTTTGTCTCCATTTGTTTGTATTCGTCATGTCGCCGCCACCATTGGTATGGAGCGGTTTGCGGATAGCCCGCGGGTGAATCTTCCCATTTTTCCTGCCGGCCGAGCGGAGTGAGATCCAGCAACGTCCAGACCGGTCCCAGAGCTTCGACTCCGCGTTCCGTGGTGAAGTAAGTGTGAAACACTTCTCCGTTCTCGCGCAGGAAGGCACTCAGGCCAAAAGTCTCGCCTGCCTTGGTGGTCACTCCGAAGTCGCGGTTGAAATCGCTCCCTGCGGAAGAATACCAGGGCAAGGTCCAGCCCATCCGCTTTTGGTAAGCCTGCAGTCGAGCCAGCGGCGCGCGCGAGACGAGGACGAAAGAAGTGTCGCGCGCGTTCAGATGGGCGAAATGCCCGACCTGATCGATGAACATTGAACAACCGGGACAGCCAGCCTTCGGCCACCCGCCCACATCAGGTGCAAACATGAAGTGGTAGAGCAAGAGCTGGCGGCGACCCTCGAAAAGGTCGGCAAGGCGGACGTTGCCGTTCGGTCCCTCGAATTGGTAGTCCTCCTCAATCCGCACCATCGGCAGGCGACGGCGCTCGGCGGCGAGCGCATCGCGCCGGCGGGTCTCGGCTTTTTCTTTCGCGGTCACTTTCTTCAGCGCCCGCTTCCACTCCGCGCGGGTGGCGACCTTCGGCAGCGCAGGCTTGTTCTTCTTGGGTTTCGTGGATGTGGTTTTCATCTTGATCTGACTTTAATGCGACTCGCTGCGAGGTCGAACGCCGTCCTAATGAGCGAAAGCCGTCCCCACCGCGCTGGAATGGTTGAGGGAAACGGAAGGTATCTGTGCGTCCGAGGAGCGTCTGGTCCCAGCTTCGTTTTCCGCGATGGCACGCAGGTTCTCGAGTCCTTGCTCGAAATCTCGGCCGCACATTTTGTCCATGTCGACGAAGAGCCCGATCGCTTTGCAGAGAAACCGGCTCTCGCCCGACATGCTCCAGGTGATCGTCGTCGCATCGTCTTCTGCGCGGACGTCGAACTCCGCCGTGTTCGTGACCGCAAACGGCTTCAGGAATTCGAGGCGAAACTGGATGAACTCGCTGGCGCGACTTTCCGTGAGCGTCATCCGTCCTTCGCCCACCTTCTTGCCGCGCCAGGAGACGGCGGCGCCGACGCCCGCGCGCGGGCCTTCGAAGTTCATCTCCGCCTCGGGCTCTTTCCTGGTCCAGGGCGACCAGTCTTGGAAAAGGTGGAGATCGTTGACGTGCGCGAAAACGGTGGCCGGCGTGGCGGCAATTTGTGCGCTACGAGTAATCCGGAAGTGAGAGGGCCGCGAGGCCACGACGAGGATGAAGAGGGCGATGCAGACGGCCAGGCCGAGAAGGATAAGTGTGATCATAATTGGTAGTGAATAGAGTTGATGTGCTTTCATTGAGGCGACGAACGAGCACGCGTGCTGCGGACACTTCCGGAAAGTTTTTTTGGAAATGCGGGCGCGAGCGATCTTATTGTCCGATTGCGCCGCGTTCGTTCGTCGTATGGATTGAACGACCATTCACTTCACCAACCAAGACAACCTTATGGAAACAAACAGCACTCCTTACATCCTCTTCTTTCGCAACTCCGGCCCGGAGAATTACGCCCATCTCTCGGCCGAAGAACGGCAGCGCCTCGTGACGCGCTGGAACGCCTGGTATGACGATCTCGCCGCCGCCGGCAAGGCCATCGACGGCACCCCGCTCGAACTCGAAACGCGCATCGTGGCCGGTCCGCGCGGCGAACGCGTCGTCGACGGACCTTTCGCGGAAGCGAAGGAAGCGATCGGCGGCTACGTCATGCTCGCGGTCGACAACCTCGAGGAAGCGACCGCGCTCGCGCAAAAACATCCCGGCCTGGCCTACGGCCTCGTCATCGAGGTCCGCCGGCTGGAGGAGAACTGCCACCTTGGGGTAAAGGTGCGGCACCTTCAAGCGGCGGTTTCGGCCGACTGATTCCTCGCGTGTTCGCCGCGCTGAAAGATCCAGTGGCAGAGCAACCGGAGCAATCCACCGCGCCGGCCGCGCAGTTGGTGGAGAATTTCTTCCGCCACGAGACAGGGCGTTTGCACGGCGCCTTAATTCGCATGCTCGGCATGCAAAATCTCGCGCTCGCCGAAGACGTCGCGCAGGAAGCCATGCTGCGTGCGTTTCGGAACTGGTCGATGGGCGGCATTCCCGACAACCCCTCCGGCTGGATCACGCGGGTCGCGATGAACCTCGCGAAAGACGCGCTCCGTCATCAGCGGATGGCGACGAGCAAAGAGCCGGCCATCATCGCCTACCTCGATCAGACGATTGCGAACTCCGCGACCGGAAAACAAAGCGACTACGAGATCCGCGACGACGCTTTGCGGCTGATGTTTGTCTGTGCCCATCCCGCGATCGCGACCGACGCGCAGGTCGTGCTCGCGCTCAAGGTCCTCTGCGGTTTCAGCACCGCGGAAATTGCGCGGGCCTTTCTCAGCAGCGAGGCCGCGATCGAAAAGCAACTCACCCGCACCCGGCAGCGCATCCAGGAAGCCGGCGTCGGTTTCGAGATCCCCGAAGGCGAAGATCTCACTCCGAGGCTTGATGGCGTTCTCGCCGCGCTCTATCTCCTTTTCAACGAAGGCTACAAGGCCTCGTCCGGTGACTCGCTCCTCCGCGTAGAACTCAGCCGGGAGGCCATCCGCCTCGCCTCCCTCCTTGTGGCGCATCCGGCCGGACGCCAGCCCCGCAGCCATGCGTTGCTCGCCCTCATGCTCCTGAGCAGCGCGCGTTTCTCCACTCGGGTCAACGACGACGGCGACCTCCTCCGGCTCGACGACCAGGATCGCTCCCAGTGGGACCAATCGTTAATCGACGAAGGCCTCGCCCAGCTCGCCGCCGCCGCCCATGGAGATGAGGTCAGCGATTATCATCTTCAAGCCGGGATTGCCGCCTGCCATTGCATGGCGCGGGACCCGGCTTCGACTGATTGGGATCGCATCCTTCGCCACTACGACCGACTGCAAAGCCGCAATTCATCGCCGATCGTCGCCCTCAATCGCGCCGTCGCCGTCGCGCGCGTGCACGGAGCGCAGGCCGCGCTCGACGCGATCGAGAAAATGCCCCGCCGCGATCTGATCGAGTCGCACCATCTCTACCACGCCGTCATCGGCGAGCTGCAGCAACAGCTCGGCCAGCACCAGGCCGCCGCCGAAAGTTTCCGCCGTGCCCTCAAGCTCGCCCAGGTCGGGCCGGAGCAGACTCACCTCGCGCGCCAGCTCGAAAGAACGGCCGAGCTTCCGCGATCGACTTGAATCACGCGCGAGATCGCGGGTTTCGTCGGTCGGCGAGACGCGTTATTCTGCGAGATGACTTCGCCTAACCGTTTTGTTTTCGCGCTGATCGCGCTGGTCTCTTTTGCTCGTCCGCTGGAAGCCCAGATCGACCGCATTACCGGCAAGCCATGGGCCACGAGGTCGGAAGTGCTGGCGCGACATGGGATGGTTTGCACGAGCGTGCCGTTGGCCACGCAAGTCGGGATTGAGATCCTGAAGCAGGGCGGGAATGCGATCGACGCGGCGATTGCCGCCAACGCCACCCTCGGCTTAACCGAACCGGTCTCGAACGGCATCGGCGGCGATCTGTTCGCGATCGTCTACCGCGCGAAGGAGAACAAACTCTACGGCCTCAATGGCAGCGGGCGCTCGCCATTGGGCCTCAGCTACGAGCAGATGAAGACTGAGCTCGACAAGCTTCATCGGACCACCATCCCGCCCACCGGCATGTTGCCGATCAGTGTGCCCGGCTGCGTCGATGCCTGGGCAGAGTTGCACCAGAAGTTTGGTAAACTGTCGTTCAGATGACGACCTCGCACCGGCGATTCGTTATGCGGAGGAAGGCTTTCCTGTCACCGAATTGATCTCATATTACTGGTCGTTCGGCCCACGCCTCTTCAAAGGACTGCCCGGCGCCTTTCTCGAGACCTATACCCTCGACGGTAAAGGGCGCGCTCCGGCTAAGGGTGACATCTTTAAGAACCCCGCGCTCGCGCGGACCCTGCGTCTGATTGGCGAGAAAGGGCGCGACGCTTTCTACAAAGGCGAGATCGCGGACAAGATCGACGCTTTCATGCAGGCGAACGGTGGTTACCTGCGCAAAGCCGATTTCGAGAAGCACACCAGCACTTGGGTCGAGCCGGTCTCGGTCAATTATCGCGGCTACGATGTCTTCGAACTTCCGCCTAACGGGCAAGGGATCGCAACCCTCCAGATGCTCAACATTCTCGAAGGCTACGACCTGAAAGCGATGGGCCGCAATTCGCCCGCAGCTTTGCACGCCATGATCGAGGCGAAGAAGATCGCCTGGGCCGATCGGGCGAAGTTTTATGCTGACCCCGCCTTCGCCAAGATTCCGTTCAAAAGACTGCTCGCAAAGGGTTATGCCGCCGGACGTCGCAAACTCATCGATCCTGATCACGCCGCCAAAACGGTCAACGCTGGCAACCCCGCGCTCGAGCAGGGCGACACCATCTACCTGTGCACCGCCGATGACGAAGGCAACATGGTCTCTCTCATCCAGAGTAACTATCGCGGTATGGGCAGCGGCATCGTCGTGCCCGGGCTCGGCTTCAACTTCCAGGATCGCGGCGAGCTTTTCTCGATGGAGCCGGGGCACGCCAACGTTTACGCGCCGGGCAAGCGCCCTTTCCACACCATCATCCCCGGGTTCGTAATGAGAGACGGCCAGCCGTGGGAAGCTTTCGGGCTCATGGGCGGCGGGATGCAACCGCAGGGTCACGTACAAGTGCTCACCAACCAGATCGACTTCGGCCTCAACGTGCAGGAATCCGGCGACGCCAGCCGCTGGCAGCACGAAGGCGACAATGAACCGACCGGCGAAAAGATGGTGAACGGCGGCTACGTTAACCTTGAGAGCGGCATCCCCTACGAGACCGCGCGCGAGCTGATGAAGCGCGGACACAATGTGCGCTCTGACGTCGGTGGCTATGGTGGCTATCAGGCGATCAAAGTGGAAATGCACGAAGGCCAACGCGTCTATGTCGGCGCGAGTGAGTCGCGCAAGGACGGGCAGGCGGCTGGTTACTAGGACGCGGCCGGGGACAGCGTCCCCGGCTACAACTGCGGTCTTTTTCAATCTCGGCTTTCAGCCTTTGCGAGATCGACGTTGCTAGCGTTGGTGCGCAGCGCCAACCTGTAGCGTCTGCTGTCTCAGCGGATGAGAACGCGGCTGAGACGAAAACGGGAAAGGCGCTGAGACAGCGCACGCTACAGCTACCGCAAGGCGAGGAACTCGCGCGCAGTGCCCGCGAGGAGTTGCGCTTTGTCCTCGGACGACAAGTCGGACATGGAGTCAATCAACTCGCCGGGATGCGCTTCGCCTAACGGAAATGGGTAATCGGAGCCGAGGGCGATGCGGTTGGCCCCGAAAAGTTTGGTGAGGAAACGAAGCGCCTCCGCATCGTGGACTAACGAGTCGACGTAGAATCGAGCTGGTTGCACCGCTCCTTTTTCGTCAACCCCTGCCAGATAACTGCGGGGATCGATCTTGTTATCGATCGCGACCAGGTCGGGCCGGACTTTAAAACCGTGCTCGATGCGGCCGATCGTGATCGGGAAGGCTCCGCCGCCGTGCGCGAAGGCAACGCGCAGATAGGGGAAGCGCTCGAAAACGCCGCCGAAGATCATCGAGCAGATGGCGAGCGCGGTTTCGGCGGGCATGCCGACCAGCCAGGGGAGCCAATACTTTGGCATGCGTTCTTTTCCCATCATGTCCCACGGGTGGACGAAGATCGCCGCGCCGACTTCCTCCGCAGCGCTCCAGATCACGTCGAGTGCGCGGTCGTCGAGATTGCGGCAGTGCTCCTGGTTGCAGTGTTCGTTGGCATCGACGTGGGAGCCGATCTGCACGCCACGCAAACCCAACTCCTGCACGCAGCGCTTTAGCTCGGCGGCGGCCATCTCCGGGTCTTGCATCGGGATGGTGCCGAGGCCGGCAAAGCGGGTGGGATGCGCCCTAACGACTTCGGCGATGTGGTC
>JALYOR010000240.1 GCA_030856765.1 Verrucomicrobiota bacterium
CTTCCTACCAATCGGTAAATCGGCTGAACTCGGCCTCGCCACACCGGTGGTAGCGATCGGGTATCCGCTCGATCTGCCGGAATCGCCCAGTTTTGGGATGATTGCCGGCTTTGATCGGAAATTTTTGGGCGGTTATTTCGCGACCACGCATCTGCGAGTGAATCTTCCCACCCAGCGCGGCGAAGCGGGCGCGCCGCTGTTAAACTTTCAGGGGCAAGTTGTCGGCATTCTCATCAGCAGCCTCGATAGCGGATCCTGCTACGCCCTGCCAATCGACGCGGCGGAAAAAATCCGCCGTGACTACGTGCGCTTCGGCGAAGCGCGACATGGTTGGATTGGAATCGACGTCCGCGAGGCCGAGACGAGCGTGGCCGGCTCGCGGGCGGAAATGACGAAGATCCGCGAGGACACCCCGGCTGAAGGTTCAGGTTTGCAGACCGGCGATATTTTACTGCAGGTCGGGACCATGCAGGTCCAACAACCAGAGGATGTGATCGACGCGTCGTTCTTCATCAGTGCCGGCGATTCGGTGCCGATCACGGTCATGCGCGGGGAAGAGAAATTAACGGTCACTGTCCAAGCCGCCTCGACCAAGTTAAGCCCAAGCAAAAAACCCACCGTCCCCTTGCGCCTCGAGTCACCGGCCAATCAGTAATTTTAGCCCGCGCCACTGCGCCACGGTGGTCAGGCAGAGGGTGGCGGTGTCTCCCGAGAACGCAATTATCTTTGCTTGAGCTGGGGGCAGCCTTTCTCCCGACCGGCAGGCTACCCTTGCAGGAGGCTGCGCAATTTATCCTCGTTGACGATTTTGATCCCGAGCTTCCTGGCCTTCTCCAGCTTGCTCCCGGCCTCTTCTCCGGCCAGCAGGTAGCTGGTCTTCTTGCTCACGCTCCCGCTCACCTTGCCCCCTTGGGCGATAATCTTTGCGGCAATTTCATCCCGCGACTGGCTCAGCTTGCCCGTGATGACCCAGGTTGTTCCCTTGATTTTCGAATCGTCCGGCGCCTCCTTTTTAGGCTCGCTCGTTAGGCGAAGACCTGCCGCTCGCAACTGCTCGATCATTTGCCGGTTGCCCGGCTGCCGGAAAAATTCCGCAATACTGGCGCCGACCACTTCGCCCACGTCGGGAACGCGCTGCAGCTCTTCGGGGCTCGCCTCCATTAGCGTGTCCAGATCGGGATAATGATCGGCCAGAGCCCGCGCTGCGCTCACGCCGACATGGAGAATACCCAGGCCAAAAAGCAGACGCCAAAGCGGCTGTTTTTTACTCTGCTCGATCGCCGCCAAGAGGTTGGCAACGCTCTTCTCTGCCATCCGCTCCAGTCCCGCCAGTTGCTCATCCGTCAATTGATAGATATCGCTCACCTGACCCACCAGTTTGAGACGAACGAGCTGTTCCACCATCGCCTCGCCCAGTCCTTCGATATCCATCGCCCCGCGCGCAGCGAAATGTTCGATCCGGCGTTTCGACTGCGCCGGACATTGCGCGTTGAGACAACGGCTCGCGACCTGCCCCTCTTCCTTCACCACCTTGCTGCCGCAGATCGGACACTTCGTCGGCAATCGAAATTTCTTCTCCGAACCGTCGCGCAAATCAGGTCGCGGGCTGACGACCGCCGGGATCACTTCGCCAGCCTTCTCGATTACCACCGTGTCGCCGATCCGGATATCCTTCCGCTCAATTTCCTCTTCGTTATGCAAGGTCGCCCGCGCGACGCGGCTGCCCGAGACAACCACCGGTTCCAGCGCCGCCACCGGGGTGAGCACGCCGGTGCGCCCGACCTGAATGAGGATGTCGAGTAGCTTCGTTTCGACCCGCTCGGCTTCGTACTTGAAGGCCATCGCCCAACGCGGCGACTTGGCGGTCATGCCTAACGACTCGCGTTGCGTGAAGGCATCGACCTTCACCACGGCGCCGTCCGTTTCGTAAACGAAATCGTGGCGAACTTTCTCGAGCTCACGAATGGCCTGCAGGATCTCCGCGAGGGAATCCGCCGACCACCAGCGCTCGCTGCAGGGCAAACCAAGCTTCTTGAGCAGAGGAAACAATTTCGAGTGGTGGGTCAGCTCGACGCCCTCGACCGCTCCGGTCCCGTAAAAGATCACGCCTAACGGACGGTTTGCCGTGATGGCCGGGTCGAGCTGTTTGAGGGAACCGGCAGCTGAATTCCTCGGATTCGCGAAAACCGGCAGCCCGGCTTCCGTTCGTTCCGCATTCAACCTGGCGAAACCCTCCTTGGTCATGAAAACTTCGCCACGCACTTCCAGGAGGTGCGGAGGATCGCCTTTTAGTTGCTGGGGGAGCCCGCGAATGGTGCGGATGTTTTGCGTGATGTCGTCGCCCGTCGTGCCGTCGCCACGAGTCGCGGCGTACTTCAGGCTCCCTTCTTCATAGAGAAGCGAGACGGCGACGCCGTCGACCTTCGGCTCCACCACCACCGGAATCCTTTCGTTAGGCAAAAGTTTCTCGATCCGGCGGTAGAAAGCGCCGACCTCCTCCTCCGAGTAGGTGTTGTCGAGGCTGAGCATCGGCGCGTGATGCGTGATCTGGGAAAAGGCCTTGAGCGGCACGCCCCCCACCCGTTGGGTCGGCGAGCTGCGAGTGACGAGCCGCGGAAACTTCTTCTCGAGATCGACCAGTTCCCGATAGAGCCGGTCGTAGTCGCGATCCGAAATGCTCGGAGCCGCTTCTTCGTAGTAACGCCGATTATTCTCTTCGATTTCGGCCCGCAGCGCCGCCATGCGTGGCCCGGCCGAGGCTTCTGTTTCCGCCATGTACGATCATACAAATCGTAGGCCGCTCGGCAATCGCAGGTCGCGAAACGGAGCGGCTAGAAACCTTCGGTTTCCGGCAGCATCTCCTGCGGAAAATTGACACTGGCGACCCGGTTTCGGTTCTCTGGTTCGTTCACTTCCGCGATCGTTTCCCTCACCGCCTGCTTCACTTTCGCCAGTTCGCGAGCTTCCGGCGAGGGCGGCGGCACCAGCTCGTTAAAGTCGTCGCCAATCTCATAAGCGAGGTAAACGGCGCGCGTGACCATCTGGCGGCGCAGCCGGTTTTTGGCGTCGCGCAGTTCCAGCCGATAAATGCCCTCCACTCCGAGCGAATGGGACAGAGGCGTGGCACGAAAAGTTTTCTTCACCACCATCCCGCGTGCGGCCCAGCTGCCAAATGGTGCAGCTTGGGTGAGCGAGCAAAAAAAGAGAGCGATGATGACTAATGGGAGATTTTTCCAACGCATAATGCGTTTGGCCCACTGCAATTTTCACGCCCGACACGCCGAAACTTTGAAAATTCCTGAACTCTGGGAAAAAACTTTCCCTAAAACAAGCGCGCCTACGCCATCCGACACGAAGGAAAGGAAACCTAAACCGGAGGAAAAGTTATGTTGTGGACAATATTCGTTATTCTGTTGGTGCTGTGGCTGCTCGGACTGGTAGGCGGTTATGCATTTGGGGGATTCATTCACATCCTTCTCGTGATTGCCGTCATCGTGCTGATCATTAATTTGGTCTCCGGCCGACGCGGTATATAGCATCTCCGTATGAAATCTGGCGGAATCTTCGCCCTCCTCCTCATCGTGGTGGGAGTTCTCCTGCTCGGGTATGGAGGCTATACCAGCTTCACTACCCAGGAGAATGTGGCTAAGATCGGCCCGGTAGAGATCAACAAACAACAGGAGCATCCTGTGCCGATCGGTCTCATCCTCGGCGGACTCTGCATCGTGGGCGGGATCGTCATTTTCGTCAGTAGCAAAAAGGCGTAGATCGGGGGGCGCCCCCAGCCCCGGCGCCGATCTAGAGGTGAATGGCATGGCCGAATGCCTGGCCTGCCGCCTCGTGAACTGATTCACTCAGCGTCGGGTGGGCGTGGATCGTCTCCTCGATCTCCTCGTAGGTCGCCTCCAGAGTCATCGCCAGCCCGAGTTCGGCGATCATCTCCGTCGCCTCCGGACCGATGATATGCGCCCCGAGAATTTCGCCGTGCGGCTCGCCGATGAGAAGCTTCACGAAGCCCTCCGTTTCTCCGATCGCGCGCGCCTTCCCGCTGGCGCTAAAAGGGAACTTCCCGAGCCGGAACTTGCGCCCGGATTCCTGGGCGGCGCGTTCGGTCAGACCAATGCTCGCGACTTGCGGATGGCAATAAGTGCAGCCCGGGAAGTGCCCGATCTTTCGCGGTTCGATCAAATCGAACATTCCTTCGACCGCCTGAATCGCTTCCCAGCTCGCTACATGAGCGAGCCAGGGCGGCCCGATGATGTCGCCCGCCGCGTAAACATTCTTCAGGTTCGTTTCGTAACGATCTCCAGTCGCAATATAACCCCGGTCGGTTAGGTCGAGTTTCATCTTTCCGTTAGGCAAGAGCGGCACCACCCCGATCGCGACCAGGCAAATCTCCGCTTCGATCGTCTCGAGGGTCTTACCTTCGACCGTCACCTGGACACCTTTTTCCGTCACCTCGGTTTTGGTCGTCTTGGTGTTGGTCAGGATCTTGATCCCCTGCTTGGTCAGCGCCTTCTCCAACGTCTTCGAGACTTCGGTATCCTCCACCGGCAGGACGTTAGGCAACATCTCGATCAGGGTGACCTCCGTTCCAAAGGCGTTATAGAAATAAGCAAATTCCACCCCGATCGCGCCCGCGCCAATGATGATCATGCTCTTGGGCTGCGGATCGAGAATCATCGCCTCGCGGCTGCCGATCACCGTCTGGCCGTTGAACGGCAGCCCGGGCAAAGGGCGGGAAACGACCCCGGTGGCGACCAGGATTTTGGCGGCGGTATGGGTCGCAGTCTTTCCATCGGTCAGCTTGACCGACACTTCCCCGGCTTTCTCGAGCGAAGCTTCGCCGCGGATATAATCGACCTTGTTCTTCTTGAAGAGAAACTCGATTCCGGCCGCATTCTTGTCGGAGACGTCGCGCGAACGTTTGATCACCTTGCTCCAATCGAACGAAAGTCCCTCGATCTTAAAACCGAAATCACCCGCACGATGCTTCATCAATTGATAAAGCTCGGCGTTGCGCAGGAGCGACTTGGTCGGGATGCACCCCCAGTTCAGGCAGGTCCCTCCGGCTCGTTCCTTCTCGACACAGGCGACGTGCTTCCCGAGTTGCGCCGCGCGAATCGCTCCGACATACCCGGCTGGTCCGCCGCCCACGACAATCAGATCGTATTTCATTCCTCAACCAATCTAGGCGGAGGAATCGGGCTGGCGAATCGTTAGGCGCAAATCTCAGGCGCGGTTCTCGTATTTTGCGACCAGCTGTTGAAAAGCCGGGTCGGCTCTGAGCTTCTTCCAGGTCGGATTCATCTTGAGGAGCGGCACCGTGAGGTCGGCCTACCGACTCAACAAACCATCGAGCAGCTCGATCGCCTTTTCCAGATTGGCCGTGGATGCCGACCCATTTGCCCTGGCACCGTTGAATCGCGCCGATCACGAGGTAGACATGCGACTCGTTAGGCACACCCTTTGCGCGATGCAAACTCTTTCAGCGCTCCCTCGAAATTGGGCGCTCCATAATAGAGCGAATAAACCCAGGCGAGGTGGGCCTCGGGCGAATCGAGCGCCTGGCCAGGGCTCTGTCGGCGTAGTGAAGAGCCAGGTCGCGCTCAGCCTTCGTCGGTTCAAAGTTGTGATAAATCCAACTGTCCAGCATGGAGAGATTGACCATCGCGAAGTCGAACTTGGGATCGTGCTCGATGGCGCGCTCGTAAAGCTGGACCGCCTTTCTCCGTCCCCGCATCTCCCTCACGCAAGCCAAGGTGGGAAAAAATTATCGGCTCCCGCTGCACCGATCGCCGCGGCAATCATTAGTTCAGGAAGGGATTCTTCCAAAGAATCGAACCCGCGCTTGTCGCGGTTCACTTGATCCCGGAGGCGAAGACGGTTTGAAAGTGCGGAGTCTCCTTTTCGCGAGAAACCACCGTCACCTCAATATCGGTGAAGCCCGCCTCTTCGAGCCATTGGTGCAACTGCACTTCGCTAAAACCAAGCCAGTGATCGGCATAGAGCTCTTTTGCCTTTTCAAAACGATGACTGAGCAAATCGAGCACAACGATTCGACCTCCTTTTTTTAGAATGCGATGCGCCCCGGCGATGGCCCGCTCGGGATGGATCGCGTGATGCAACGCCTGGCTGAAAATCGCGAGGTCGACCGAGCTCCTGTCGATCGGCGGATCTTCGATGTCACCAAGCCGATACTCGAGATTCTTGAAGCCGTGCTTTTTCGCTAGGTCCGAACCGAACTCCACCATCTTAGGCGCGTTATCGACCGCGATCACCTTGCGCGCTTTCTTCGCCAAAAGCTGAGAGAGCGTTCCCTCGCCCGCGCCCAGATCCGCGACTGCCAGCGGCGGCAACAGCGCGATCATGGTATGCGCGAGCGCCTGCCAGGAGCGCCCCGGGCAGTAGCTGCGCCCGAACCGGCCCGCCAACTGATCGAAGTATTCGCGCGCTTTGTCCTGGCGTTTGCGTAGCACCACCTGCAGCGCGGTGCGATCGCGCTTCGTCTCGGGCATCTCCCGGGCGAGGGCACGCGTGAGTTCGCTCACCTTGGTGCGCTGCGGATCGAGCTTCTGCCCGTCCGTTAGGCCGTAATAGACATTCTTCCCCGCTCTTCGATCCTTGACCACTCCAGCCCGTTTCAACTGCGCGAGGTGACTCGAAATACGCGATTGTCCCATTCCCAGGACATCCTGCAATTCCGCCACCGAGAGTTCGTCCTCTTCCAAGAGGACGAGGAGGCGCAATCGCGTCGGATCGGCCAGCAAGCGAAGGAAATTTATGGTTGACGCCGGAATGCCACCACGATATAACGACGTATCATGATTGGTCAATATGATCGGTTGGATACCTTTGGTTTTTAACCCAGCCAGCTTCCTTTTTCTCATGCTTCGTCGTTTCATTTTTGCTTCCGAATCCGTCGGTGAAGGTCACCCCGACAAAGTTTGCGACACCATCTCCGATGCGGTGCTGGACGCCTGCCTGAAACAGGATCCGAACAGCCGGGTCGCCTGCGAGACTTTCGCCAAGAGCCACACCGTCATCGTCGGCGGTGAGATCACCATTCCGAACCTGAAACCGGGCACCTCGCTCGAATCGGTGGTGGGCATCGACCAGATCGTGCGCGAGGCGGTGCGCGAGATCGGTTACGTGAACGACGACGACGTTTTCCACGCCGACAAGATCGACATCCAGAACATCATCACCAACCAAAGCGCGGACATCGCGCAAGGTGTCGATGCGCGGGAAGCGGAAGGCAAAGGCCACGGCGAGCAAGGCGCGGGCGACCAGGGTTTGATGTTTGGCTTTGCCTGCGACGAGACGCCGGAACTGATGCCGGCGCCGATCATGTTCGCGCATCGGCTCGGCCGCGAGTTGACCCGCATTCGCAAAAGCGGCAAAGCGCCCTGGCTCCGGCCCGATGCCAAATCGCAAGTCTCGGTGATATACGAAGGCGGCAAACCAGTCGGCGTTTCCAACGTGGTCGTCTCGACCCAACACACCAAGGACGTGAAGCATTCGGAGATCCGCAGCTTCATCATCGAGGAAGTGATCCGGAAAGTTCTGCCTAACGAGATGCTGACCGACGCGACCGAGTACCTGATCAACCCGACCGGGAACTTCGTCATCGGTGGACCGGAAGGCGACACCGGTCTCACCGGTCGCAAGATTATCGTCGACAGCTACGGCGGCTGGGGTCGGCACGGTGGCGGCGCCTTCTCCGGCAAGGACCCGAGCAAAGTCGACCGCAGTGCGGCCTACATGGCGCGCTGGGTGGCAAAGAACGTGGTCGCTGCCGGCCTCGCATCACGCTGCGAAGTCCAGTTCGCCTACGCTATCGGTTATCCCGATCCGGTGAGCATGAACATTAACACTTTCGAGACCAACACCGTCGACGAAGAAGCGATCGAGCGCGCGGTGATGGCGACCTTTTCCTTTAAGCCGGCGCACATCATCCAACAGCTCGATCTGCTCCGTCCGATCTACAGCAAGACGACCAACTACGGGCACTTCGGCAAAGACGACGCCGACATTACCTGGGAGAAAACCGACAAAGCCGACGCGCTGAAAAAATCCGCCCAATAGATTTCCGATAAACCAAAAATTATGAGCACCACCGCGATCACGAAAACTCAGACTAACGACTACAAAATCGCCGACATTTCCCTAGCCGATTACGGCCGCCGCGAGATCGACATCGCCGAGCAGGAAATGCCCGGCCTGATGTCGATCCGCAAAAAGCACGCCGCTTCCAAACCGCTGAACGGCGTCCGCATCACCGGTTCGCTGCACATGACGATCCAGACCGCGGTCCTGATCGAGACGCTGGTCCACCTCGGCGCCGACGTGCGCTGGGCGAGCTGCAATATTTTCTCCACCCAGGACCACGCCGCGGCCGCGATCGCAAAATCCGGCGTGCCGGTCTTCGCGTGGAAAGGCGAGAGCCTCGAAGAATATTGGTGGTGCACCAACCAGGCGCTCTCCTTCCCTGGCGGCAAAGGCCCGCAAATGGTCGTCGATGACGGCGGCGACGTGACTTTGTTCATCCACAAAGGCTACGAACTCGAAGAAGGCAGCGAATGGATCGAGAGCGAATCCTCGAACCACGAAGAGAAGGTCATCAAAGACACTCTCCGCGAGATCAAAAACGAGAATCCCTTCCGCTGGCACGAAGTGGTGAAGGAATGGCGCGGTGTTTCCGAAGAGACCACCACCGGCGTCCATCGCCTCTACCACATGCTGAAGCAGGGCAAGCTCCTCGTCCCCGCGATCAACGTGAACGACACCGCCACGAAGTCGAAGTTCGATAACCTCTACGGCTGTCGCCACTCATTGGTCGACGCGCTCAACCGCGCCCTCGACGTCATGATTTCCGGCAAAGTCGCGGTCGTCTGCGGCTACGGCGACGTCGGCAAAGGCTGCGCCCAATCCCTCCGCGGCCAGGGCGCCCGCGTCATCGTGACCGAGATCGACCCGATCAACGCGCTCCAGGCGGCGATGGAAGGTTTCGAAGTCACCACCGTCGAAGACACGTTAGGCCGCGGCGACATCTACGTCACCACCACCGGCAACGTCGACATCATCACCTTCGAGCACATGTCGAAGATGAAAAACCAGGCCGTCGTCTGCAACATCGGCCACTTTGATAACGAGATTCAGGTCGACAAATTGAACACCACCAAAGGCGTCAAGCGGACCAATATCAAACCGCAGGTCGACAAGTACACCTTCGAAACCGGCAACGAAATATTCATGCTCGCGGAAGGCCGTCTCGTGAACCTCGGTTGCGCCACCGGCCACCCGTCGTTCGTCATGTCGAACAGCTTTAGCAACCAGGTCCTCGCGCAGCTCGACCTCTGGGCCAACAAGGACAAATACAAAGCCGGCGTCTACATCCTGCCCAAGATCCTCGACGAAGAAGTCGCCCGCCTGCACCTCGAAAAAATCGGCGTCAAGCTGACCAAACTCAGCGCGAAGCAAGCCGAGTACCTCGGCGTGCCGGTCGAAGGCCCCTACAAGTCCGAGCACTACCGCTATTAAGCGGAGAGATTAGTTCGCTTTAACCAAAACGCCGCAGGAGCAATCCGGCGGCGTTTTTGTTTTCGGTCGAAGCCGCTAGAGATAGCTGAGCCAGACATCACGGCGCCGTTGCTTCAGGCGCGCGAACCAGACACAGAGCGGGTAGAGCAACAGGACAACCAACACCCAGATCAGGTAGATGCCGGCGACGCCGAAGCCGAAATCGGCGGGGTAAACTTTCAGATCACCATTCCACGCTGCGGGTGCCAAGAAAATCCAAGGTGCGCGCCCATACTTAACCAGCGAATAGCCAAGCGCGAGAAGGTGAAGAAGCGGGAAGTGTAACAGGTAAAAAAAGAGCGGCACTCGTCCGAAAACGACCACCGGCTGCAGCGAGCCGCTCGAAGGAGCCTACAAGTCCGAGCATTACCGCTACTAGAGAGAGCGACCGGGCACTGCGGAAG
>JALYOR010000246.1 GCA_030856765.1 Verrucomicrobiota bacterium
AAGTTCGCGATGGCAAGATGCCATCGCCGGCGGGCGAGACGCCCACCCTACCCGGAACATGGTCGGGCCGGTTATCAGGCAAATCATTACGCAAAAAAAGCGAAGGCGACGCTGACGGCAACGATCGCCCCGAGCGCGGTCGCAGCCGCAGCGGTCCAGGATGATTTCAAATAGATGGTCGGTATCTCCGGTTTGGGCGGGAGCCCATAAGCTTCCGGCCCGCCTAACAAAAGGAAGAAAGCATGCAGACCGCCGACGGAAGTTTCCTGCGGATCGTAGAGTTGAGCGTCGTCGTATCCCTGAGCCTGCAAGGTGCGCACTCGTTCCGCGCCGCGGGCCCGCAGATCGTCGAGACGACCGAAGACAATCGATTCCGTCGGGCAAACTTTGGCGCAGGCGGGAGTGAGTCCGCTTTTTTGCCGGTCGTAGCAGAAGGTGCATTTGAAGGCGCCGCCGGCGTCCGGGAGTGGTTCCGGCCGTTTATCAATCACGCCGAACGGACACGAGACGACGCAATAGCCGCAGCCGTTGCAGATATCGTTCTGCACCAGGACGGAGCCGACTTCCGTGCGCACGATCGAGCCGGTCGGGCAGGCCTCGAGGCAGCCGGCGTTCTCGCAATGCTTGCAGACATCGGAAAGAAAGATCCAGCGGAAGGGATCCTCGGATTGATGATTGCTGATCTCTGATGGAAAGCCCGGCCGTTGCTGCGCATCCGTTACGGGCTGAGTGGAAGCGAGACCCATCGGGCCGGTGATCTGGTTTCCTTTGCGCAGGTCTTGTTCGATGAACATGACGTGCCGCCAGGTGGAGGCGCCGAGGTGACCGGTGTTGTCGTAGGAGTTGCCGGTCCAGGTGAAACCGTCGTCGGGAACTTCGTTCCATTCTTTGCACGCGACCTCGCAGGCCTTGCAGCCGATGCAGACGCTCGGGTCGGTGAAGAAGCCGACCTCGACCTGGTCCTGCACGTAATTGTGGCGCCGTTGATTGGTGCTTTGGGTGCCTTCGCCGATCATGATGAGGAATGAATTTGGAAAACAGAAAAGCAGGAAAAAGAATGGATGGCTGAAAATGTGGGAGCCGCCTTTGCGCGGCGATGTGCGGCATTGCCCTCGCGGGAATCGGGGCACAAAGGCCCCTCCCACATTCCTGCTGTCCTGCTTTCCTGATCTATTAAGCTTCTCATTCGGACTTGCCGTGTTGACCCTGGATCGGTTGGAGTTTGCCAGCGGCGGGCGCCCCGGGCGGCGGTTGTTCCGGATGTAAATTCAATGGCCCGCTCTGCGGGGCGTAACGTTCGAGCCAGGGCAGGAAATCCGCCCCGCGCGGGCGGCGGCCGGGGATGATGTTGCACACCAGCGCCTTGGTTTCCATGATGGTGACGTTCGGTTCGCCGGAAATCGCGAGCAGATCGTTCGCGACATCGCCCCGGATCGGGCCGGCCGAACCCCAGTGAAACGGAATTGCCACCTGGTGCACTGTTTTCCCGTTTAGATGCAACGGGCGCATCCGTCGACTAACGAGGGCGCGCGCTTCAATCGCGCCGCGCAGGGTCACGATGCAGACAAAGTCCGTGTTCTCAATCCCAAGCTCGAGCGCGGCTTCGGGCGAAATCTCGACAAACATTTCCGGCTGCAATTCCGCGAGGTGCGGGAGGAAGCGGCTCATCGCGCCCGCGGTGTGATGTTCCGTCAGGCGATAAGTCGTGAGAACGAATGGAAAGCGCGGATCGCCCGGCGGGGCGAAGCGGTTGCCCTCACGCGTGTACCATTTCTCCGGCGGGTTGGTGTCGCGGCGATAAAGCGCGTTGTGCACCGGCGACTCGAGCGCTTCGTAATGCGTCGGCATCGGGCCATCCTGCAAACCTTGCGGGATGTAAAGCCAGGCCAGCCCGTCTTCGTGCAGGATGAAGGGCGCGTCGCCCGGTTGCGCATCGAGGCCCTTGAGCTTGCCCTCGGGGCGATAATCCGGGCGTTTGTCTTCCTTGAAATCCGGCACGTCCTCGCCCGTCCACTTGTTCTGCTCCGCGCTCCACCAGATGAGCTTCTTTTTCTCGCTCCAAGGTTCGCCGTTCGGCGCCGCGCTGGCGCGGTTGTAAATGATGCGGCGATCGCTCGGCCAGGCGAAGCCCCAGCCGTGCCCGAGATAGTCTTTAGGCTGGCGGGCCAGCGCCTTGTTCACACCGCTGCTCGGGAAGACGCCGCAGTAAATCCAGCAGCCGCTCGCGGTCGTGCCGTCCTCTTTCAGCTCCTGATATTTGTCGAGTTGCGGCCCATGATGGAGCTGGCCGTGGCGATCGTGCCCATAGACGGTGCCAGCGGCCAATTTGGGAGGGGCCTTTGTGTCCCGATCTGGTGTGGCTGCCGTCGGGGAATCGGGGCGCAAAGGCCCCTCCCACGTTGGATTTGTCTTCCAGCCGTTGATTTCGGCGAGGACGGATTCCATCTCCGGTTCGCCTCCGGGCGTTTCCGGATACCACCAGTCGAGCGCGCGGAGCGGTTCGTCGTTCGGATCGTCCGACGCGTTCGCTCTCGCGATCAGCCGCAGGGCGAGTTGATGAATGAACCAGCTCTCGCTCCGCGATTCGCCCGGCGGCTCGACCGCTTTCTCGCGCCATTGCAGAAGCCGCTGGGTGTTGGTAAACGCGCCTTCCTTCTCCGCGTGGCCGGCCGCAGGGAAGAGAAAAACTTCCGTCTCGATTTCCTCGGTCTTCAGTTCGCCGCGTTCGATCTCGGGCGAGTCATACCAAAACGAAGCCGACTCGATCTCGACCAGGTCGCGCACGACGAGCCATTTCAATTTAGCCAGCGCCTTGCGCTCCAGCCGCGCGTTCTGCGCGCCGACGGCGGGATTCTGTCCCATCAGGAACATGCCTTCCATCTCGCCGTCGAGCATTTTGTAGAGGAACGAATAATAGGAGTGGTCGGCGGTTAGTTTCGGAATCCAGTCGTAACCGAAATCGTTGCTCGGCGTGGCGCGGTTGCCGTAATACGCCTTGAGCAGGCTGACAGCGTAGGCGGGGAAATTGTTCCAGAGACCGGTCGGGTTGGTGTGCCCCTCGAGATAAGTCTGCAGCGTCTGCTCTTCCAGTTTCGGCATCGGGAGGTAACCGGGCAGAATGTCGTAAAGCGTTGGGATGTCGGTCGACCCCTGAATGGAAGCGTGACCACGCAGGGCGAGGATACCGCCGCCCGGCCGGCCAATGTTGCCTAACAAACTCTGCAATATGGCGGCGGTCCGGATCATCTGCGCGCCCTTGGAATGATGGGTCCAGCCGACCGCGTAGCAGATCGCGGCCGTTTTTTCCGGACCGGAAGCACTCGTTAGGGCGTCAGCTACCTTGTGGAAAAGCACGGGCGAAATACCGCAGACTTCCTCCACCATTTCCGGGGTGTAGCGTGCGAAATGGCGTTTCAGGGTTTGAAAAACGCAGCGCGGATCCTGCAGGGAAAAGTCCTTTTCGGGGTAACTCAGTCCCTCGCCCTGGTAGAGCCAGCTCTCATTGTCGTAGGCGCGTTTCTCCTCGTTCCAACCCGAGAAATATCCGCTCTCGCCCTCCTCGGTGTCGCGAAACTCCGGCCGAAGAAGGCAGGGCGCGTTGGTGTAATGGAGAACGTATTCGCGAAAATAAAGTTCGTTCTCGAGCACGTGCCTAACGAGTCCGCCGAGAAAAGCGATGTCCGTTCCGGCCCGGATCGGGACCCAGATATCGGCCAGCGCGCTGGTGCGCGAGAATCGCGGGTCGACGTGGATGATGGTGGCGCCGTTTTCCTTCGCCTTCATGACCCAGCGAAATCCCACCGGGTGCGCCTCGGCCATGGACGAGCCCTCGATCAGGATGCAGTCAGACCGGGCTAAATCTTGTTGTGC
>JALYOR010000254.1 GCA_030856765.1 Verrucomicrobiota bacterium
GCTCTAGCTTGTTTCCGGTTCCGACATTTTCCCAGGTTCCGGCACGACTAGCCTAACGACGAGCAGAAAGGCGAGCAGGGCGAAGGGCAGAAACGTCGGCAGCCAGAGTCGATCCTGGCCCAGCAACGCAAGCGCGAGCAAGCCATACCCGGCGCCGAAAGCGATCGTTCCCAGCACCAGGGTCGATCGGGAAATCATCCAAAGAAAACAGCTGAGCAAAGCCGCCGCCAGAATTAGCACCCAGGCAATCGTCCACGGTGCCGCATGCACGTAGGCGTTGGTCTGGATGGTGGCGATCGCGGTCGCGAAAACATCGGGCGGTTGCAGGGGATCGTCCGGCAAACGCAGCAGGACGATCTGATCCTTGAGGTTCTCGAGGTTGATCGAGGGCGACCGATGCTTTTCGTGCTCCTGGGCGGCGAGGAGCAGTTCGCTGAAACTCAGTCGGCGCACGCTTTGTTTGGCGGCTGGGTTGATCGTCGTCGTGCCGTCGGCGTGGAGTGGAATCTCCCATCCGTTAGGCAAAGTAATCCGCGAGCCGAGTTCCACCTTCACCTCCTCCGGCGTGAGTCGCAGCCAGAGCATGATCGCCTGGAGCGGGAACGAAGGCACAATTTCCCCGCGATACGACAGGAGCATGGGCACCCGCACGCGATCGCTTCGTTCGCCCGGGAGATTGATAAATCCCGGTGTCGAGATGAGGCGGATGTCGTCGTCCGGCTGCCGGCTCACACCGGTGAATTCCGCCAGGTTTCCGCGTGTGCCGGCCACGTTGCTCAGGGTGGGGAGGTCATCCGGCGAAGGATCATGCGGACCTTTCCCGCCCAGTTCGACCGCCACGAGCAACTTCGGCACCCGCATTGCCTGGTCGATGAAGACCTGCTCCTGTAGCTTGTCGCGATCGCGCCAAACGACGATCGGCTCGAGTGCGACCACGGTCGGCTTAAAGCTCAGCACCGCCTGGAGGAAAAGGGCGAACTCCAGCGGCGAGAGCGAGCGGCGCGCGGCCTCGCCTTTGGGCAGCGGCTTCGCCACCTCCGGCGGCGTCATGCGCTGGAAATCGTCGCGCCCGATCTCGACCAGCGTGATCGGCGCCTGCGGCAGCCCGGTTTCGGCATGCTGCATGAACCAATTCAGGAAAACATCCTCCAGCTGTCGCAGACGCGGCTCCCGCAGGATGAGCGCGCCGAGCAGGATGACCACCAGGATAAGCCACGGCGAAGGACGACGCATTGGCGCAGAAACTAGGGAGCGCGCCGCCCAAAAACAAATTGAAAACCTCTATCACAAAATTCCGCGCATTTTGTCTCGAGCCGGCGACGGGGCGGGCGCACCTGCGGCGACGGTGCTACCGGAATCAGCGACGGGAGTGCACGAGCGTTTCACTCAGCGCCTCGAAGCGTTCAGCGACCTCGTTTTTGGATTCAGCCTCTCGCTCCTTGCCACCCGGCTCGACGTTCCACCGCGGGTGGAGAACAATTTCGAATCGACCCGCTGGTTCATTTGGCGCTGGGGGCGGCCGCCAGGGCATTGCCTTGTCGCACCTGGCGAATCGTTGTCGTTAGGGCTCGCGCCGGTCATTCCGTGGAAAGTGCTTGAGTCCGGTCGGAGCACAGGTGCGCGGCATATTCATCCTCAGGACCGATTCGGTGGAACTAGATCGCGACGATCCGGCGGTCAAGGCCGGCCGCCTCGCGCCGGAGTTCATGAAGTGGTATGTCGAGAAAACCAGCTTAGAATAGCGCCTCGTTAGGCGCAAAAATTAGGCTACGGCCATCTGCCCGCGCCGGCGCTCGGCCAGCGGCCGGAGCGCGGCCATCACCTCATCGTAATTCTGAACAATCGCCCGCTTGTCCGCGCTGCTGGGGCGGACAAACACGGAATCGCCCCACGGCAAATCAATCCCCGCGGCCTTGCGGAACTCCCTGCGAAAACATTTGGCCAGAACGCCCTTCTGGAAAAGATCCTCGTATCGGATCACGACCTTGTGCGGGTAGCTATGCAGGTGATTGAGCATGTCAGCCTCGGCGCGCACGATCGTCTGAGCCAGTTCGCGCGACCGAACGATCGACGCCTCGATCTTGCGGCCGGCCACTTTCGCATCGGTCAGGTTGTGCCAGATGCTGAATTCATTTGCGATGAACTGGCTCAAGACCTGATCACCGAGTTCATCGCGCCAGATAAAGACGAAAATCGTTTTGCGCCGCTTCAATTGGCTGAGGAAGAACGGTTGCCGGTGCGGGTAATGCCACCAAGGCGAAAGAACCGACCACGAATTGAGTTTCACATCGATAAGGAAATGCGCCGGCGCGGCCTGTTCTGCCAGCCAAGTGAGGTAACGTTCGGCGACCGCGGCGGTCCCTTCGCGGGTGGTGATTTCCGTGAGCCGAAGATCCTGCGCTTCCGAAAAGTGGAGGAACTTTCCGGCCGCATTCAGCGGGCGCGGATGGAAGACCTCGCCGTAGTTGACGACTCCTGCCGCCTGGATTGCATGTTGCAGGGCAGTCGTGCCGGCCCGCTGCGCAGCGATGATGCAAATGAGCCGTTGGATTCCCACGTCGCGGCTGGAGGCGCCTGCCCGGCTCGGGTCCGGCGCGTTAGGTTGGGACAGAGGGAAGCTGGCCATCCGCACAACCTAACGTGAAGACTTGGCCTGACGAGACAATCCTTCGCCGTAAAAGGATCGTGGCCATTGGTCACTGGCTTGTTGAGACTATCTTCCTGCGCCATCTCTGCATGTCCGAAGATTTTTTTATCCGCGCCACGTCAGCCGATTTCGGTTCGGACGGCGCACTTAGCCGCGACTTCCTCCTCCGCCGCGGGCGCTGTTGTGAGGAAGGCTGCCGAAACTGTCCCTATGGTTTCGTCCCCAAGCCACCGGAGCCGATCGGCCCTAGCGAATAACCGGCGCCCGTCCAGTCCCTCGACCTCACTCGGCGTATTCTGCCGCCCACGCCTTCTTCCTCGTGACGCAACCAACGGAGAGCCGCCCAACGAATCTGGGGGGACGAGTGCTCACTCTGCCCCTAGCTACGCGCCCGGTGCTGCGCAGAGAATGTGAATAGAAAGCAAACCCAACCGACGAAAGAACCAGATGAAAAAACTATTAACGATTATGATTAGCTGCACGCTGGCGCTGGCCGCAAGCGCGCTAGCCCAGCAGGACGAGGCGTCACCCGCCGACCAGAAGAAGCAGAAGGGCGAACAGCGCGCTGCCCAAGGAGAGAATCCCGGCGCAGATCAGGCTCGCCCCGGCCGGCAAGGCCGCCCAGACCGGCAGGCTCAGCAGGGTAACGAAGCCAAGCCGACGCAAAATCGCAAAGCGATGCGCCAGGAGCGCGCGGCTCAGGACGCTTCGGCGCCAACCGATCCGGCGACCAAGCCAATGAGCAAGAAAGCAATGAAGAGGGAGGAAGCCGCAACTGGGGACACCACCACCGCGGCGACCGAGGCCGACGAGAAAGGCATGCGCCGCGGCAAGCAGATGAAGAAAGAGCGCAATGCGGCCGACGAAACTGCGACCGCCGAGACCAGCACCACGGACACCGAGGCGGACAAGAAAGGCATGCGCCGCGATAAGCAGATGAAGAAAGAAAAAAACGCCGCTAACGAAACAGCAACCGACACCACGGCGAGCACCGAGACGGCCCCGGCTGCCGGAGCAAAGCGGATGGGCAAAGGCAAAGGCAAGAAGCCCGACGCGCAAGTTGTCGCCAAGGTGAAAAGCGAGCAGGCCAACTTCAAGGCCCAGCCGAAACCAGAGAAAGTTCCTGCGGTCACCTTCCAGCAGAATTACCGGCTGACCAACGCCGACACTTGGCAGGGTCCGCAGTACGAAGTGTTCCGCTCTTATCGCCCGGAGCGTCACGATCGCAGCTGGTATAGCACGCGTTACACCCGCATCGAGATCATCGCTGGCGGCGCCTACTACTTCAACAATGGCTACTGGTTTCCGGCCTGGGGTTACAATTCTTCCGCCCAATACTATGCCTATGATGCGCCAATCTACGTCGGCTCTCGTGCGCTGCCGCCCGATCGCGTGATCGCCGAGGTGCAAGCCATCCTACAACAGGAAGGCTACTACCGCGGCGAGGTCGATGGATTGCTCGGCCCGCTGACCCGTGAAGCTCTCATCGGTTACCAGACCGACAACGGCCTTTACGCGACCGCCACGATCGACGAACCGA
The DNA here is from genome assembly GCA_030856765.1 of Verrucomicrobiota bacterium. Taxonomy (GTDB): domain Bacteria; phylum Verrucomicrobiota; class Verrucomicrobiia; order Chthoniobacterales; family UBA10450; genus Palsa-1392. Next base: position 4,188 of record JALYOR010000254.1, read on the forward strand.
CCCTCGTTTCGCTCAATCTGGGCTAAGACCTGACTCACTCAACGCGGAAAGCCGCCGGGGCGAAAGCTCCGGCGGCTTTTCTGTTTTTGGGAACAAAAGGCCGCCTTTTCGCCGGGCATTGAGCCATTTTTGCGCCGGATATTGCATTGACCAATAGGGATATTCCTATCCGTAGAAAACCAATTATCAGGAGGTGCGATCCAAATCATGAAAACTCAAATCCTAGTTATCCTCGGAGCCCTCGTTCTTCTCTCCGGGAGTCACGCACTCGCGCAGACCAAGCATCGCGAGATCACCACCTGGGTCTCGAGCCAGACGGGCAGCCACATCGGGAGCGGCTACGCCAGCACTTATCTTACGAACATCCGCGCCAAGATGATCGCGAAAGACGATTCGCGACTGCGTGACGCTCTCGATTCACTCGATGGGCTGGGCATGGTGCAGGTGAGGGGCATGGGCCTGGTCCCGGCCGCCGTCGCCTGGCAGACCCAGACCAATGTGCGCAAACTGGTCGAGGAACAAGTCGAGACCGACCTGAGTTACTCTGAGCTCCTCATGGCTCACGTGCTGGCCGAGAAGAGCAAGGAAAGCTTCAACAACATCGTCGCGCTGCGCGCGCGCGCTCGCACATGGGGCGAGGTGGCCAGGCAACTCCAGGTCAGTCCCGAGGCCGTCGTGATCCGGAGCAACGCCGCCGCGACCAGAATTCGGGCGGCCGAAGCCCGCACCCGCCGTCGGCCTGATTCCAAGTCAGGCGTTATAACGACCAACCCCGGCCTTCACCATTATCGGGCACACCGATAGGGAGCGCGGACCCGTTATCGCGAGATTTCCAGACGATCGATCTCGCGGCGGACGGCTCGGGCCAAGGATCGTTAGGCGAACTGGATGTAGCGTTCCGGGAAAACGAGAGAAAGCGTTAGCTTGCGTCTGACTGAGGGGAAGTCTCCGCAGGGGTATCATCGTCACCTTCGACAGCGGCCTCCGCTGAAGAAGGGTTGGCAGCGTTCTCCAGCTTGCGCTGTTTCTTCGCTTCTTTTTTCTTCTGTTTCTCCAGCTCTTTGCGGCGTTTTTCGCCGGAATAATTCGGTCTGGCCAAAACTTATCTCTTTGGTTTCTGGGCCGGCCTGGGGGCTGTCGCAGCGTTTTTCTTTTGTGCGGCGCCCGCAGCTTTGCCCTTCTGCTGCGCCTTTTGCTTCTGGTTCGCCTTCGGAGATTTGTCACCCATAATTGGGCGAACGTCGGTCACTCAGCGTCGCTGTCAACGGTCAGCCTCGATCCGCCCGCATCCAATGACCTTGAGCTAAACGTGGAGGGGACTCCCCACGCAGGCTGCAAATACCTGGCGCCGGTGCGGGGAGTGAATGTCGGCGGGAACGCTCTGCTCCTCATGAGTGAGCTGAAGATCTGTTTCGAGAATGCGGGCTTCGCCAAGGTGCGGGCTTATATCCGGAGCGGGAACCTGCTCTTCGCCGCGCCAAAGAGCGACGCTCGTATTCGTCAGGCGGAGCACCGGCACGTTACAGAGGACGACCGGGAAAAAACAGCTATTCTGAGCGATGCGCGTGCTTATCGCCGACGATGAAAAGGGCGTCGGGAGCACCCTCGCCGCGCTGGTCGAGCGTTGCGGCCACGACGTTCTCCAAGTGGTCAAGACAGGCTGGGAAGCGATCCAGGCCTACAGCCGTCTGCGGCCCGATATCGTGCTGATGGATTATAACATGCCGCGGTTAAACGGTGCGACCGCCTCTCGCATGATTCTCGCTAGAGATCCCGCCGCTAAAATCATCCTCGTCTCGGGGGTGACGCTGCCGCCCCAGCTTTCCGATACCGGCGTCATCGCGATCCTGCGTAAGCCAGTCGCGCTCGACAAACTTTACGGCGCCCTCTACGACGCCGCGCCGTCGCAGCCCGATCACGGGCGGCCCTGAGCCCCCCCGCGGCAACGCACTTTTTTCGTTGATTTTCGATCGGGCTGAGCCGTTTGGCGGATGGTTATTGCATTACGAGGTAAGGGACGGGCCCGATCAGAAAGAGGGAACGCCCAATCTAAATATGAGAATAAAAAGAGTTGTTCTTAAGCTCGGGCTCCTCGCGCTGGTCCCCGGCCTCACTGCTCAAGCGCAAACCTCGCCGGCGCCCGCGCATCGCGAGATCACGGTCTGGATCTCCAGCCCGACCGGCAGTCACCTGGGAGCCGGCTATGCCAGCTCGTACCTCACCAACATCCGGGCCAGGACGCTCGGGCAGGATGATCCAAAACTTCGCCAGGCTATCCAGTCACTGGAAGGGCTGGGGATGAAACCCGTGAAGGGTTTCGGATTGCTGCCGTCCGCCGTGGCCTGGCAGAGCGAAAAGCGGATGCGGACGATCATCCAGCAACAAGCCGATACCGGCCTGAGCTATGGAGAACTGCTGCTCGCCAATGCGCTCGCCGCCAAGAGCAGGAAAAGCTTCGACCGCATCGTGTCGATGCGTGCGAAAACCCGCAGTTGGGATGACTTGGCCGATCAACTCGATGTCGATCGCGACTTCCTCGCCTGGTTGTCGTTAGGCCAGACCTCATTTCACTTCACAACGAACCTGCTGTAAAACTAACCCTATGCCTGCTGACACACCAAAATTCGATCCGATCAAATACAAGGACACCACGAGGCAACAGTGGGAAACCGCCGCGGCAGCGTGGCATCGCTGGGGGCCGACCCTCGCGCGATGGCTGGGGCCGGCGACGGAGGCCATGCTCGACATGGCCAAAGTGGGCCCGGGAAGCCGGGTTCTGGATGTCGCCGCGGGTGCCGGCGAACAAACGCTGGTGGCCGCCCGGCGTGTCGGCCCTTCCGGCTCCGTGCTGGCGACCGATATCTCCTCCAACATCCTGGAATTGGCGGCGGCGGATGCGCGCGCCGCCGGCCTGACGAACATCGAGACGCGTGTGATGGACGGGGAGAGGCTGGATGAGTTGGAGGCGGACTCCTTTGACGCCGTGATTTCGCGGGTGGGCCTCATCTACTTCCCCGACCAGCAGAAGGCGCTCACTGGGATGCGCCGGGTGCTCAAGCCGGGCGGGCGGATCGCAGCGACCGTGTATTCCACCGCAGACAAGAACCAGTTCTTCTCCATCCCGATCTCGATCATTCGCAAGCGCGTAAACCTGCCCCCGCCGCTGCCCGGCCAGCCCGGCCCGTTCAGCTTGGGGGCGCCGGGCGTGCTTGAAGCCGCGTATCGGCAGGCGGGCTTCCATGACAACCGGATTCGCGTCGTGCCTTCTCCCCTGCGTTTGGACGCAGCGGCGGAATGCGTGCGCTTCGAGCGGGAATCTTTCGGGGCGTTGCACCAAATGATGGCTGGATTGAGTGAGGCGGAGCAGACGGAGACTTGGGAGGAGATCGCGGGGGAGTTGCGCCAGTTTGAAGGGACCGATGGATTTACCGGGCCATGCGAGATGGTGCTCGGAGTCGGCACCAAGTAGCGAATGGGATTTAACCATAGGCCGCGGCGAAAATGCTGAGGTGTCCCAGCCTGTGCGCCCACCGCCTCACGCTTTAACCGCGGCCTCTAACGACTAAGCTCGAGCATGCGCCGGATAGGAAGCTCGGCGCGGGCGCGCAGCGGCTCATCGAGGATGATCTCGGGCTGGAGATCGAGGAGGGCGTCGTAGGCTTTTTGCAGGGTGTTCATTTTCATGAAGCGACACTCGGCACAGGCGCAGCGGTCGGTCGGGCCCGGGATGAAGGTTTTGTCGGGGATTTCTTTTTTTAGCCGGTGCAACATGCCGGCTTCGGTCACGACGATGATTTCTTTGGCCGGCGATTCTTTGCAGTAGGTGACCATCTTTTCGGTCGAGCAGACTTCATCGGCTAAGAGGCGGACGGCGTAGGGGCATTCGGGGTGGGCGACGACGGGCGCGCCGGGGTACTCGGCATGGATGGCGCCGATGCTGCGCGCAGTGAATTCGATGTGGACGTAACAGTTGCCCTGCCAGAGGTCCATCGGACGGCCGGTGCGCTCGATGACCCAGGCGCCGAGGTTTTGGTCGGGAACAAAGAGGATGTTGCGATCGTGAGGCGCGGCCCTAACGATTTTCTCGGCATTGCCGCTGGTGCAGATGACGTCGGAGAGAGCTTTGACGCCCGCGCTGCAGTTGATGTAGGCGATAACGTAGTAGTTTTTGTCGGCGTGTTGCTGGAGGAATTGTGCCAGCTTTTCCGGCGGGCAGGATTCGGACAGGGAGCAGCCGGCGTCGAGGTCGGGCAGGACGACTTTCTTGGTCGGGTTGAGGATTTTGGCGGTCTCGGCCATGAAATGGACGCCGCAGAAGAGGATCACTTCGGCGTCGGTTTTGGCCGCTTGAAAGCTTAAGCCTAACGAGTCGCCAACGAAGTCGGCCACGTCCTGGATCGCGGGAACCTGGTAGTTGTGGGCGAGGATGACGGCGTTGCGTTCGCGCTTCAGCGCGGTGATGTCCGCGACGAGGTCGAGCCCTAATTTTACAGCAACGCTTACCATCGGTTAATATCGGTGCATCCCATGAGTTTACAAACCAACGACAAGCGGTATCGGCTCGGATTTATCGGCGGCGGCAAGCTGGCGGGGTCGGTCATGCGCGGGCTACTGCGGGCGGGCTATTGCCAGCCCGGGGAGATCCTGGTGAGCGAGCCTAACGAGGCGGCGCGGACGGCGCTGGGGGAGGAATTAGGGCTTGGGTTGACGTCAGAGAACGCAGAGGTTGCAGAGAAGGCGGAGGTGATTCTGGTCGGAGTAAAACCGGGCGTGGTGTTGGATGTGGTGCAAGGCTTTGGGGCGACAACGGAGGGGAAGTTGATTATTTCGCTCGCGGCGGGTACGCGGGTGGCGGCGATGGAGGAGAAAGGGAAGGGGCGTTTCATGCGCGCGATGACGAACACGCCGGCGGCGGTTTGCCAGGCGGCGACGGCAATCGCGCGCGGAGCCCGGACGACGGATGAGGATTTCGCCAAGGCCCGGGATATTTTTGGCGCGATCGGGTCGGTGGTGGAAGTGGAGGAAGGCCGGATCGACGCCGCGACGGCACTGTCGGGCAGCGGGCCGGCGTTTGTTTATACGATGATCGAGGCTCTTGCAGTGGGCGGAACGAAGTGCGGGTTGCCGGCGGCGGTCTCGCTCGCGCTGGCGACGCAGACGGTGCGTGGCGCGGCGCAGCTGGCGCTGGAGAGCGGATTGTCGCCTGATGAACTGCGGCAGATGGTGATTACACCGGGAGGAACGACGGCGGCCGGTTTGGCGGCGATGGAGAAGCAGGGGAGCGCGGCGGGAATTTGCGCGGCGATCGAGGCGGCTTATGCGCGCGCCAAGGAGCTGTAGCGTGCGCTGTCGCAGCGCATCGGTGTTCTATTCCGCTGGGGCAGCGGACGCTACAGGATCGTCCCCGATCAGGGAACGGGACTGATGTCGTAGACTTCGACCAACCCGATGCCAGTGCCGCTGTTGACGCTCTTCACGATGGCGGTGTAAGCGCCGGGGTTGAGCGTGAAGAGCAGGGCGGATTCCTTCGCGTTGCTCGGGGCGAGACCGGCGTCGCTGATCGCGCTGGAATCAGGACTCTGTTGCCAGTTGTCGTTGGTTTCCAGGACGACGCCGTTGCTGTCGTAGAGCTCGAGAGTGGGATCGGCGAGGGGATTCGCGATTCCGCCCGCGGCTAACGACGGGCCGATGGCGCGCACGATGACGCTCTTGCTTTCGTTGCCGCCCACGATGAGGCCGCCAATGAGGACGTTGTCGCCCGCCAGGACTTGGGCGCGGGTGGAGATGTTGCCGGCCCGACCGCCATTGGTGTGAAGGTCGTAGAGCTCGAACAAGCCGACGCCGGTGCTGGGCGGGGTCTGGGCGTCGGTGAAGCTCTCCACGATCGCGGTGTAGGCGCCGGGCTGGAGGGTGAGGTAAACCGCCGACTCACGGCTGTTATGTGGATCCAGGTTAAAACTCGCAATCGTCGCGGCATCAGGGGCGGTGAACCAGTCGTCATTAGTGGCAATCTGACGCTGGTTGGAATCGAAGACGGTAATCATGGGGTCGACGAGCTCGCCAGTGAGACTGACTTCGCTGAGCGAGGGCCCGATCGCGCGCAGAATGACGGTGGCCGGTTCACTGCCCTGCACGATGAAACCGCCGATCAAGACGTTGTCGCCTGTGCCGATGAGCGCGCGGGTCGAGATGTTTTTCAAGACCGGACCGTCGATGGAGGAGAGGTAATCTGGCCCGGTTCCGTAAAGCGCTTTCGCGCCATTGATGTCGTCGGTCTGCACCGTGTCGATGTCGCTGACGTGGGAGTTCATGATCGCGGGAACGGTCTGCCCGTTCTCGTCGGGGTGATCCAGGCCGACAGTGTGGCCAAATTCATGGATCGCGACCCGGCGGAAATCGAGAGTGCCGGTGAGCAGAGGACCCCGGTAGGAATCCCAATTGAATCTGGAGTTAAAAATCGTGTCGCTCTCTTCGAAGATATCGTCGCGGAAACTAAGCAATGTTATCGCGAGAACACTGGAGCCGAAATCATCGCCGAAGACGCTCATCGCGAAGAAGCAGGACATCTCGTCATCGCCAGATGCGGGCGGGACCGGGGAGGCGAGGATGGTGGAGAAGCTCATGTGCGCGAGATGCTCGTTCCAGATGTTGAGCGCGGTTAGGGCGGATTGATCAAAGGAGGGCGAGCCGTCCATCAAAGTCCTCGGCGCGCCGAGAGATAATTGCATGACGACGGTGCGATTTGGGGTCCAGGATTGACCTTCCAGGGCGAAACCGAAAATGGAAGGAACACCGAGAGCCAGAATTGCGAGAAGGAGTGCTTTGACTTTCATCGGGAAGTAGTGGCGACGCGTAGTATGCACGAGAAAAACGGAATTTCCACCACGGGGCGCCAGTTTACTGTCCCCGCCTGGCTCAGGCCTTCGCTTGCTCGGCCTCCTGGGGGAGGGCTCCGTTGGCTTTTCCATCCGGGAAATTCAAGGTGATCGCCGTCCCTTTATCGAGTTCGCTCTCCACCGAGATGTCGCCATCGTGCAGGTGCATGATGGATTTCACAATCGCGAGCCCGAGCCCGGTGCCCTGCGTTTTGCGGGTCGGTTCGCCCCGATAAAAGCGATTGAAGACATTGGGAATGTGCTCGGATGGAATCCCACATCCGGTATCTGCGACGGAGACGTTGCTCCCATCCCCGGTCCGCGCGAGTGAAACGGTGATCCTGCCCCCGGTGGGAGTGAAGCGCAGCGCATTGGTGATCAGATTGATCAGGGCTCGGCGAAAGAGGACGGGCTCGGCGTAAACTTTGCCTTCGCCGCCGCAAATGATTTCGACGCCCTGCTCCTGCGAAAGAGCCTCGTAAAATTCGCTCACTTTGTCGATTGCCGCCCGCCCGTCGAAATAGGCCGGCTTAAAATAACCTTTGGTTTCAGCCCGGGCCAGAAAGAGCAGATTATCGATCATCGACGAGAGGCGCTGCAATTCCTCCAGGCTTGACTCGATGACTTCGCGGTACTGCTCGGCCGCGCGCGGCTTGGTCAGCGCCCCCTCGGCTTCGCCCCGCAGAATGGCGATGGGGGTGCGCAGTTCGTGCGCGAGATCGGCCGAAAACCAGGAGAGCCGGGTAAAGGATTCCTCCAGCCGGGCCAACATACGGTTGAAGCCGATGGCGAGCGGCTGAAGTTCGTTAGGCAAAGACTGCACTGGGACGCGTTCGTCAAGGTGGGTGGCGCCCACCCGTTCGACCGATTGGGCGAGCTGCTTGAGCGGACGCAGACCACGGCGAGTGACCAACCACGCGATGCCGGCGGAGGTGAAAATCGCGCAGCCGAGCATGCCGGTGAGGAGTGCGCCGTAGCGCGCCATGAAGCGTTCGTCGTGGGTGCGATCCTGCGCCAGTTGGATGGTCAGGCGTTGTGCGCCGACCTCCGCGGTGGCGGTGACAAGGGCAAAGACTTTGCGGTTCTCTGTCCAATAGATCGTCGTCGCCGGCCGCTCGCCCCGACGCGAAATGGTCGTTGGAAAAAGTTTACTCGGCAGGGTCTGCGCCATCCGCGGGCTTTCCGCAGCCACCTGGCCCGCGGCATCCAGCACCCGGACGGCGTAGGTCTTGTCGGCGGCGCGGATGATCTTCAGCTCTCGACTGAGCGATTCAGGACCGGCATCGGCAGCAATGTTAGCCCGCACCGCGGCGAGCTTCTCGGTCAGATAACGATCATTATCGTGCTCCACGTGTTGGACCACCGTCCAATAGGCGGTTGCCATCGCCAGCAGGAGCGAGAGGGCCGCGGCGACAGTGAAGAGGAGAACCAGGCGGAGGGCGATCGACCAGGAACGCGGTGCCGCTGGGGCAGTCTCCACTCCGCCCTCAATCGGCTTTGAGGACATAGCCGACACCCCGAATGGTCTGGATCAACTTCGTTTCGAAAGGGTCGTCCACCTTGGCCCGCAGGCGGCGCATCATCACGTCAACGACGTTGGTGCCGGTATCGAAATTGATGTCCCAGACTTGTTCCACGATCTCGGTGCGCGAAACGATGTCGCCGGCCGAGGAAGCGAGATGCAAAAGAAGGGCAAACTCCTTCGGGGTCAGAGCGAGGATGATGCCGGCCCGTGTCACTTTGTGGCGGCGCTGATCGATCTCCAGTTCGCCGACCGTAATGACTTCCTCCCGACGCTCGGGGGAGCGCCGCAGGAGCGATCGAACCCGCGCGAGCAACTCCGAAAAATGAAACGGTTTGATCAGGTAATCATCCGCTCCAAGGTCGAAACCCTTCACTCGGTCCGCCACGCTGTCGCGCGCGGTGAGGAAGAGGACCGGAGTCTGGATATTGGCCCGCCGTATTTCTT
>JALYOR010000257.1 GCA_030856765.1 Verrucomicrobiota bacterium
TCGTAGCGACCACCACACCGTCGCGCAGGACGTTCATGTCGCCGCCATCCGCCGGGCTCCATTCCAGAGCCACCTTGGTGCCGCCCTGCTGTCTGCGAGGCCGCGCATTGAGCGTGATGTCGCCGCCCGTGCCGCCAGCATCCGCACGGATCAGCCAGTTGCCGACCAGACCGAAGGATTCGATCGGAGCGACTGGTAGCTCATTGTTATTGAGGTTCATGATATCGCCGGTGGCGCCGCCTGCGATGTAGCTGCGGTTGGACAGCGTTGGATTCGTTTCATCAAACGCCGCCGGGAATTGACCCGCCTGCTGAGTGATGAGGAAGCCGACGAAGAAGTTCGCCGTGGTGATCGTGGTCGAAGGGATATTCGTCGTGATGAAGGTGTCCGTGCCTTGGTCGGCCACGACTGCGCTCGCCGTGTTGAGCAGGACCGCATCATTAGGATTTCCATCTCCATTTGGATCGCTCCAGATCGCCACCGTATACGGCAGGCCATTCAGACTCGGGTCAGGAAAGGCTGGCGTTCCCCAGGCAATCGAGACACTGCTGATCGTTTCGCTGCCGGGGATGACGGCAAACTCGTTCAAGCAAATCGTATCGCCGCCGGCGGTCAGACCGACGCTATTTTCTGCTGTTCCGTCATCGAGCATGTAGGTGGACAACGGAAACAGCAAATTGTGGATCGGGTTGATGTTTTTCGATGCACCGTTGGTTCGGACTGCTGATGACACGGTCGCAGTGCCTGCGCGCGCGGTGAGCGCGAGCGAAGCAACCAAGGCCAGAGTCGTCAGAGCGACTTTCTGCAGAGTTGGATATTTCATTGCTTACTAGGACGGCGAAATTCGGCGGTCGAGTCAAGCTTTTTAATCGTCACGGTTAGCGGCTGCATTCCGCGCGAGTGGCTTTCAGCTCTGTGGGTAACTCGTGCCGATTGCGGCGGCCGTGCATTTGGTTTGCAGGGTGCCTGCAAGGCAGTGACAAGAGTCTTCCGGGGCTGCGGATCTGGTATGCTGCACGGAAACCTTGGAAACGCCTCTTCGAGTGCTGCCTGGATGTCGACGAGCAGCAGATGCTCGCTGCCCGAGCGAGTCTCAAGCTGTCGCTCGCCCTCTGTAAGGACGCTAAAAGCTGATTCTGGGTCGAGGCAGCGACGGCGCGATTGATAGCGAGGTGAGTAACGCCTCGCCGGTTGTCCAAAATGCTTTAGGTGCATGTTTCGTTTGCGTCGTGTTCACGCGAACATTCGGAAATGCCAACGTATCGCATCCCAACCGGCGAACTCCTGCGGAAACTCCGGCCCGCCATCTACCGGCAAATCGTCGATCTACTGGCGGAACCACGCGAGCACGTCTCCTACCGCGAAATTGCCCGTGTCTGTAAAGTCGGTGGGGGCACCGTTAAAGCGATCGAGCAAGCCGAGGCCGAGGACATCGCCGCGACCAGAGCCAAGCTCCTCCGCACGGTCACCCGCGTAGTAGAGCGAGCCTGGTCTACCGTCGAGGACAAACTGGAGACCGCCAATCTCGCTCAGGCCACCATCTGTGCCGGCATTGCGACCGAGAAGATGCTCCTCCTCTCCGGCCAGGCCACCCAGAACGTCCAACTCGACATCAAGGCCACCGACATCTACTCCAAGATGAACGAGCTCACCGCTGAGATCGTCGGCGCCGTGCGGGCCCTTCCTGCGGCTGAACCCAAGCTGCTCCCAATCGAGGCTGAGGTTGTTTCGGTCTTGCCGGCGGCTTAACGAGCGTTCGGCAGTCCAAGATTTATTTTCGGCGCCAGATCAGGTCCATACTTTCTTTGACCCTGCTCTGATCTTTGGCCGGCCTGCAGACCCATCCGCTTGCGGGGAGAGACGAAAACAAAAAACAACCGGTGCTGCAGTTGACACTTGTTGAACCGATAGACTTCGTGTTTGTGCGTGTTCCTTCGCTTCCGTGCGACTGCCCATATGCGATGGCCTGGGCTTAATCTACCTATGACACAGGTCTCTCACAATGGGAAAACAGGAGTGGGTCGGGTGGGACTCGAACCCACAACCAACGCCTTAAAAGGGCGCTGCTCTACCATTGAGCTACCAACCCCGCTCCGCGCAATTCTTACTGACTGGTCACCCGATCGCAACAAACCCCGAAAGCTTTCGGGGCTGCTCTACCATGGAGCTACCAACCCGGCGCGAGCTTCAGGTTTTACGATGATTCGTCAGCCGGCGCAAGAACGAGCCCGAAATTGTAAGGCAGGCGCGCCGCCTGCCTGGATTCGATACTTGGTGCCACAGCAATCTGAATCTGGGAGGGAGGAGCGGCCGCCCTACAATTGCAAAAGATCACGCAGCGAAGTGCGCGGCCGATCGAGATGAAGTGTGGCCAGCCCAGCCTCCGCCGCGCCGGCCGCATCCCGCACCGGATCGTCTCCTACATGCAGCACTTCGTGAGGCGCAAAGCCGCACGATTTCAGGGCGCGGAGAAAGATGAGCGGGTCGGGCTTATCCACTCCAAGTTCGCTCGAAAGAAAGATGTGGCCGAAATATTGCGAGATCGAGAGGTGGCTGAAAATGCGGCGGAGACGGCCATCGAAATTTGAAATCACCATCAGCTCGTAACGCGGCGCCAGTGCTTCGAGGACTTCGCGGACCTCCGGGTAAAGCGCCCAGACGCCCGGCTCGGCGAAGAGGCGGTAGGCCGCCTCGAAAAATCTGTCGCGGCCGGGCCGATCGATCCGCGCCGAGACCCGATCCAAGACTCCCTCGACCAATTCCCGCCACCAACCCTTGTCGTCATCCAGCCGCGGTCCTCCCTCGGTCGCCGGCCGAACCGGCGACTCTTTCCAGATGCGCCCAAAAACCCGATCGACGGCGTCAGGGTCGAGTTCGAGCCCTTGCCGCTGCCCGATCGAGGCGTAGTGCTGGCCGACACTTTTCGTTAGGCGAATCAAAGTGTTGGCGGCGTCAAAAGAGATCGCTTTGATCATGCGTTCTTTCCTTTCGCACAAGGCCGGCCCGCGCTCTGCTACTCTTTTCGCTTTCGAGATCGCCGGGCGGGCGTATCAGTAATCTCCGCCTGCAACACGCCCGACTCATGAGTGTCACTGACCCGTGTCTCGATCCCAAATGGGACCAATCGCTCGGCGAAGAACTCGCCAATAGCATCAGCCACGGGCTTGGGCTACTGGCCGGCTCGATCGGCGCGCCCATTCTAATGCTGGCCGCCTGGCGCGGGGGGGATCGCTTCTTTTTTACCGGCACGGTCGTTTTCGCGGCGGCAATGCTGCTGGTCTATCTCGGTTCGACGCTTTATCACGCCTGGCCGCGCGGAGCGATGAAGTCGGTTTTCCAGGTGATCGATCATTCCGCCATCTTCCTCCTCATCGCGGGGACCTACACGCCTTTCACGCTCGGGCCGCTCCGAGGCCCCTGGGGCTGGACGATACTCGTGCTCGTCTGGACGCTGGCGATTTTCGGGGTGGTCTTGAAGAGCCTGCACGGCACGCAGACGCGCAAAGGACTCTCGCTGGTCCTCTACCTTGGGATGGGCTGGCTCATCCTGATCGCGTTTCGTCCGTTGATCACGCATGTGCCGATGAGCGGCCTGGCCTGGCTGGTGGCGGGCGGTCTCGCCTACACCGGCGGCGTCTTTTTCTTTGTCAGTAAACGGCATCGCTACACTCATTTCGTCTGGCATCTGTTTGTGCTCCTCGGCACGATCTGCCACTTTCTCGCCGTCTTCTCCTGCGCTTCCGCATGACTATTTTGCCTAACGACACGCTGCCAATCGAGCATAACGATCCGATTAACGCCCGCATCCTCGCCATCTCGGAGGACAAAATCGCCGGCTTTGTGCGTGAACCATTTGCCGAGATCGCCGAACGCTCGGGGCTGCCGGTCGAAACGGTGCTCGAACGAATCGTCGCGATGCTGCGAGCCGGCACAGTGCGGCGGGTACGACAGACTCTGCTCGCGACCAACTTGGCCGACGGCGCGCTCGTCGCCTGGAAAGTACCCTCGGAAAAAATCGACGCAGCTTTCGATTGGATGTCGCAGCGCGATCCGTTTTCCGGCCACGTCGTTTTGCGTTCGACTGATGCGGTCACTCCCGGTTCCGAATACAAGCTTTGGACGACCTTGAAAGTGCCCCATGGTTTTTCGCTCCAGCGGCATGGCGAGATTCTCACCGACATCGTAGGTGCGGAGCACTTCCGACTCATGCCGGCGAAGGGGATCTTCACGTTAGGCGTCGGGCATGTGAGGCGGAAGAATGTCCCGCCGGGCGCAAAGGCCGAACAGCCCGCCACCATGATTGTGGTGCAACCGGCGAAGTTAACCGAGCGGGAGTGGACCATTCTGACAGCGCTGAAACGCGAGTTCGAGCCGGAGGAAATCCGGCCGTCGCCCTGGGTCGCGCGGGCCGAAGAAGCTGGCGTGTCATTGGAGGAATTTTTCGCGGTCGCCGAAGACTTGACCGGGCGCAAGATCATCGGGCGCTTCTCGACTTTTCTCGAACACGTCAAGCCTTCCGCCGGCGGGGTGCGGGTGACGCGTTTCAATGCGCTTTTCCATTGGGCGGTCCCGCCGGGGCGCGAGATGGAAGCCGGCGGCGAAGCTGGGCGGCATGAAATCCTAACCCACTGTTATTGGCGGGAGGCAGGCCCGGAATTTCGCAACGTCAACATCATGGCCGTGGCGCACGGGACGGACAAAGCGCTTCTTCTCGAGCACAAGGCGGCGATCGATCAACACCTCGCGGAGTGCGGCATTCCCGTTTCCTACACCAACGTCTTCTGGGGTGGCCGGAGCGAGATCAAGCCTTCGGAGATTTCGCCGCAGATTTATCGGCGCTGGCTGGCGGAACAGGGCACGGAAAACTGAGCGCCGGCAAAGCGCAAAGTCTCCCCCACAAATTGTCATCCCGAGCGGCGGAGCGCGGCGAGGGACCTCGCAATTGCAATCGAGGGATTCTCGGAACGAGGACGCGCAGATTTTCAATAGAGAGGTCCTTCGCCGTCTTCGCGACTCAGGATGACATGTTAGGGGTGGGCTGGGCGCGCGGAAAACTGATCGACCGCGTGCGCTCCAATTCTCGTAGCAGCGCCA